>DSBF01000062.1 GCA_011049495.1 Ignavibacteria bacterium | reverse complement strand
GGTAATGAGTCACTAAAAAAAATTGAGATTAACAAATCAATTGAAAGGAGCCGGGATATCAATTATGAATAATATTCCGGAGGGATTTGATTCTGATAATAATGTCGAGTTCATTAGATTTTTGAAATATTCACAGAGATCATGTTCTGAATTAATGTCAATGAGTTATATACTAAATAATATTTATGGTATCAAAAAAGAATCAAGAATATTGTATAAAAAAGTTTTATTAGAAGAAAGGAAGCAGATTAAAGGATTTATCAAATATCTTAAATCAATTAAAAAGTGATCCACTAATCTGGAGCGTACTTTGCAACATCCCGCTGCCTCTTGGCGGGACGCCAATTCGCCAATTCGAAAATCTGGAGTGACTTTTACGACATCCCGATGTCTTATATCGGACGTTAATTCGCTAAATCAGAGAATCATTATGAGCAATAACTTTTACATCGACCCACACGCCGTTGTTGACGAAAATGTCTCTATCGGTGAAGGAACAAAAATCTGGCACTTCAGCCATGTGCAGTCCGGGACAAAAATCGGTAAGAAATGTGTACTCGGACAAAATGTAAACGTCGGCAACAACGTCTCCATCGGCGATTACTGTAAAATCCAAAATAACGTCTCCGTTTATGAAGGTGTAACACTTGAAGATTATGTTTTCTGCGGACCATCGATGGTATTCACAAATATATTAGACCCTAAATGCAAGTACCCGCAAGTCGGTGCTCAATATTATGTTAAAACATTAGTGAAAGAAGGCGCTTCAATCGGTGCAAATGCAACTATTATCTGCGGTAACACTCTCGGAAAACATTGTATGATAGGAGCGGGGAGTGTTGTCACTAAAGATGTCCCCGATTATGCATTGATGGTTGGTATCCCGGCTAAACAAATCGGCTGGGTCTCCGAAGCCGGTAAACGATTATCATTTGACCATAACGGACTCGCTCACTGCGAAAAATCCAATAAAACCTACAAGCTTGAAAATAATCAAGTAACTGAAATTTTGTGATTATTAATTAACGAATTTAACGCATTGCCGAATTTCGCGAATTGGTAATCTAAATAAAGTATTAACTTAGAATTAATGTCGATGAGTTAAATACTTTGTAATAACCATAAGTTCAAAAGCGTTAGAGGAAAGAAAACAAAACCTCGATGTTTTTCTATCAGATCATTTCCCCATTATTCTGGAGTATTTTTTACAACATCCCGCTGGTTTGTAGCGAAACCTTATTCCCTTATTCCTTTATTCCCTAAATCTGGAACGTCTTTTGCGCCATCCCGATGTCTTATATCGGACGTTAATTCGTTAATTCGCAAATTCGCTAAATCATGATAATTCAATCAACCAACATACCTGACGTAAAACTAATAACTCCAAAAATTTTCGAAGATGACCGTGGATACTTCTTCGAATCGTTTCGTGATGATATATTTAAAAAAGAAATTGGTGAGATCAATTTTATCCAAGACAACGAATCAAAATCCTCCTTCGGTGTTATGCGCGGCTTACATTACCAGCTTCCGCCATACGCTCAATCGAAATTAGTACGAGTTGTAAAAGGAAAGGTTCTTGATGTAGCGGTTGATATCCGAAAATCATCGCCGTATTTCGGTAAATATGTTTCTGCTGAATTATCCGAGGAAAACAAATTACAAATGTTCATCCCGCAAGGATTCGCACATGCATACTTAGTCCTAAGTGATGAAGCAATATTCCAATACAAAGTTGACAACTACTATTCACCCGAACATGATAGGGGAATAATTTATTACGATACTCAGCTAAATATCTCATGGACCCTTGTTCCGTCTCAAATCGTTGTATCGGATAAAGACAAGAAATTACCGTTCCTCAATGATGCAGAACTGTTTGATTAAAGAATAGGAAAACTGGAAAGATGGAAAACTCTCTCAAAAAATCAAAACTCCCACCTACGTAAAAATGAGACTTCCTCCTTCGTCTGAAAAACGACTTCCTCCTTCGTTTGAAAAGCAACTTCGGAGGACAGGTCGGAGGAAAGGCAAATTGAAAATTTGAAATTGGAAAAAGAGAATAAGCAGATACAGAAACATGATCTTGAAGATCGACTTTTTAATTTTGCAGTTAATGTTTTAAAATATCTTTGAACAATAAAAACAACGAAAGAATCTGAAGTTATAAAACATCAATTGACAAAATCATCTACATCATCTGGAGTCAACTTCGAGTAAGTGCAAGGCTGTCAACTAGAGCAGATTTTAATAGTAAAATTTTTATATCACTAAACGAAATGAGAGAAAGTAGTTATTTGCTGAGAATTTTAAATAGTCTGGAATTAGGTGATAAATCTTTATCAGAAGAATTGGTAAGAGAATCTTCTGAATTAAAAAAAATTCTAGGTTCGGTTTCATCGAACGTATCTGAATCACTGAAGAAAAATTAAAAAAGTTTTGTTTTACAATTTGAGTTTTCCAATTTACAATTGGAGTTTTAGAATTTGTTTAGTTTTTTAGCTCAGCATATTCCCACTTTCCCTTATTCCCTTATTCCACTTTCCCAATCATTCTAATCAGGAATAGATAGATTAATTTGAAAACTAAATTAAAGATTACTTATGACCATACTAATAACAGGCGGCGCGGGCTTTATCGGCTCAAACCTCATTCATTACTTGATTGATAATACAAAACACGAAATTATCAACGTCGATAAACTGACATATGCCGGTAACATAATTTCACTAAAAGATATCGAAGACAACCCGCGCTACACCTTTGAGCAAGTTGATATATGCGGTTATGATAACGTACGGGAATTATTCAATACGTATTCTCCCGATGCGGTAATGCACCTCGCTGCCGAATCGCACGTTGACCGTTCAATCAACGGGCCGGGTGAATTTATTCAGACTAATATTGTCGGCACATTCAATCTTCTCCAAATTTCATTTAACTATTGGAAGAGTTTGGAAGAATCAAAGAAAAACTCATTTAGATTTCTTCACGTTTCGACCGATGAAGTTTTTGGCTCACTCGGAGAAACCGGATTTTTTACCGAGACAACTCCCTATGATCCCAAATCTCCTTACTCAGCCAGTAAAGCATCATCCGATCATCTAGTTCGTGCATGGGAACATACATATAATTTTCCGGCACTTGTTACAAACTGTTCAAATAATTATGGTCCGTTTCAATTCCCAGAAAAACTTATTCCCGTCGTAATTCTGAATGCAATTAACGGAAAAGATATTCCTATATATGGTAAAGGTGATAACGTACGCGATTGGCTTTACGTTGAAGATCACGCCACCGCATTATACCTCGTGCTGAGCGAAGGTGAAGTGGGGCAGACCTACAACATCGGCGGAAAAAACGAAATCAAAAATATCGATATAGTTCATACAATCTGTTCCATACTTGATGAACTTAAGCCAAAATCAACCGGTTCATATTCAGATCAAATCAAATTTGTACAGGATAGACCCGGACATGATAAACGCTACGCAATCGACCCAACTAAAATCGAAAACGAACTCGGCTTCAAACCTGCTCATAACTTTACCGAAGGTATCCGCAAAACAGTAGAGTGGTATCTTAACAATCTCGATTGGTGCGACGCCGTTATGGAAAATAAATATAAGCTAGAACGTTTAGGAACAATAAAGTGAAAAACCCAAAACTCAGAGTGAAAATTGTAAAACCCAAAACCCAAATTGAAGAGTAATAAAGCAAATAACTCATACTGTCATTCCGGCATGTTTTTAGCCGGAATCTAAAAGTTTTTATTAGTATACTAGTCAGCCTCTGACGTGATCGTGGCTAAAAACATTTTGCAAATAAGTCAAAAGACAAACGGAAAAAGTAAAGACTGCAGGAATGATGGAAAATTGGAAAGACCGAAATAAGTAAGTAGTTTTTAACTATTTACCAATTCAATAATTCGTAAATACGCCAATTCGATAATTCATTTATAAAAAAATAAAACTAAGTTATGAATCAAAAAGTAACTTAGAATTTTGAAATGAGAAAACTGCCATTGAGAAATTAAACGCTGTTCATGAATTAAGAGAACAATATATAATTTTATATAATAAAGAAGATCAATACAATGAAAGTCGAAAAAGACTTCGTCTATTTTATAAAATTACTAAACTAACACGAAGTTAATTTCTAGTTGAAATATAATGTTTGATTCAATTGAAAAAATAATTAAGTCCTTTGATGTAAATGAAGTGGAATACGTGATCATTGGCGGTTACGCAATAATTCTAAACGGATTCCTGCGCGCTACGGAGGATATTGATATTTTACTTAAGATGACTCCGGACAATTTAAAAAAATTTCAAAAAGCACTCCGCGAAGTTTATGATGATACTGAAATTGATGAGATAAATTTCGAAGAACTATCAAAATATTCAGTAATTCGATATGGTACACGGGATAATTTTTATATTGATATAATTTCAAAAATTGGTAAGGAATTTAGTTACGATAATATTGAAATTATGGAAAAAAAAGTTGAGGATATTGTATATAGATTTGCATCTCCCAAATCTTTATATCAGATGAAAAAATTAACCTATAGAGAGAAAGATAAACTGGATATCGTATTTCTCAAAAACTTGATGGATAGATGATCGAAAAATTTGTAAATATCGAAGCCTCTTCAAAATTAATTGAGAATAAAAAACTTGATTTGAACTACTTAAAAAAAGTAAGAGAATTCTTTCGCCTGATAGACAAATTGAGTGGTTTCAAAGTAAAACGAGGTATACAAAAGTTTGATAATTTCGAAGATGTAGATCGTACTAAAAGCAACTAATTCATTTTGAAAATGAGTATTATAAAACGTCAAAAGACAGATGGAAAGCGTGAAACCCAAAACTCAAAACTCAAAGTGAAAATTTGAAATTGGAAAAAGAAAATAAACAGATACAGAAGAATGATCTTGAAGAACGACTTTTTAACTTTGCAGTTAATGTGCTAAAGTATCTGAGAACTATAAAATCGACTGAAGAAACTAAGGTAATTAAGTTTCAATTAACAAAATCATCCACATCTGCCGGTGCGAATTTCGAAGAGGCACAAGGATGTTCAACAAGAGCTGATTTTAGTAGTAAAATTTCGATATCACTTAAAGAAATGAGAGAAAGTAATTATTGGATAAGAATATTGCATACTTTAGATCTTGGTGATAAATCATTATCACTATCACTAGTAAATGAATCAGAAGAATTGAAGAAAATTTTAGGCGCAATATCATCGAAAATATCGAAATCCCTTAAGAAAAATTAAAATAGTTTTGTTTTACAATTTGAGTTTTCCAATTTACCCTTTGACTTCCAAGGTTTTTACTTTGTTTCTTCCAATTTACAATTTGAATTTTCCAATTTACAATTTGGGTTTCTCATGAAAGGTATACATCTAAAAACAAATTTACTGTAATTTTAATTTACAATTTGAGTTTTCCAATTTACAATTTGAGTTTCTCATGAAAGGTATCATCCTCGCCGGTGGTTCCGGCACTCGACTCTATCCCGTAACACGTACCGTCTGTAAACAACTACTCCCAATCTACGATAAACCGATGATCTACTACCCGCTGTCGACACTCATGCTCGCAGGTATTAGAGAAATACTGATCATCTCAACTCCCGAAGATACAAGCAAATTTGAACAGCTTCTCGGCGATGGTTCAGAACTCGGACTAAAATTATCGTATAAGATTCAACCTTCACCCGACGGACTCGCACAAGCATTTATTCTCGGTGAAGAATTCATAGGTGATGATGATGTTTGTCTCGTGCTCGGCGATAATATCTTCTACGGTCATGGCTTAACGGAAATGCTGATAGATGCTAAAGATATTGTTGAAAAAAGAAAAGAAGCAGTTGTATTCGGTTATTACGTTAATGATCCCGAACGATACGGCGTAGTTGAATTCGATCAAAACGGTAAAGTTCTTTCTGTTGAAGAAAAACCAAAACAACCGAAAAGTAATTATGCAGTAGTTGGATTATATTTTTACACTAACGATGTCGTAGAAATTGCCAAAAATGTAAAACCTTCCGCAAGGGGAGAATTAGAAATAACTTCAGTCAATAACGAATATTTAAATCTCGGTAAACTTAACGTAGAATTAATGGGACGCGGTTACGCCTGGCTCGATACCGGTACACACGAATCACTTCTCGAAGCCAGCAGCTTTATAGAAACTATTGAACGTCGACAAGGATTAAAAGTTGCATGCCTAGAAGAAATTGCCTATTACAAAAATTTTATCGATAAAGAGCAGCTGATTAAACTTGCTAACGAATACAAGAATAATTATAATAATTATTTGTTAAAACTCGTACGCTAATTGCATGGTCATTTGATACTGGCTAATAGATAATCATTATAAAAGCAGCAAGCCTGTTTTAATGCAAAGTACATTGCTTAAACAAATTTGAATATGCTGCTATATTAATTATCAATTTAGATGTAGGAAGTTGAAAGCAAAAATTAAAGATGAATATCGGGTTTAAAAGGGAGACAAAAAATGACTGAGAAAATTAAAAAAATTTCAATGACTAATACCAAAAAAGAGATGTTGGATGCATATAATGAGTTGGTACAAAAAATCAAAGAACAACAGGAGTTACAGTTAAACCCTCAAAAAATTGCAGAAGAAAAAACAAAAAAGGAAGTAGTTCAAAAAGTAGAAGGTGTAAATCTCAACTCAATACCCGGCAGCATAAATAATCTAAAATCCGATATTAATTCTACACTGAATACTCTTGAAAGAAACCTGGAAGCGGAAGTAAAAAAGTATGATGATATTAGAAACGCAATAGAAATTAAAGAAAAAGAATTACATGAAGTTTTCGAAATTGAAAAATCGGCTCATACACTTGCCGCCCTGATCGAATCACAAAATATAAAGAAAATCGAATTTGAAGAAGAAATGGAACTCAAGAAGACTACTACCCTCAAAGAAATTGAAACTTTGAGAGCAGAATGGGATAGAGAAAAACAAAATCACCTAGCGGAAATAAAAGAACGAGATGAAAAAGAAAAGAAAGAAGCTGCTCGCTTAAAAGAAGAATTTGATTATAATTTCAAAAGAGAGAAACAAATTGCACATGATAAATTAAGTGATGAGTTGAAAACAAAAGAAAAGGAATTCAATCAAAATATTAAAGAAAAAACCGAAGAGTTAAGTAAAAGGGAATCTGTTGTTAATGAAAAAGAAACCAGGCTTAACGAACTCGAACAAAGAGTTGCACAATTCCAAAATGAATTAAATAATGCCGTTGCAAAGGCGGTTGAAGAAAACACCAAAAAACTTCAGGCGGAATTCAAGAACAAAGAAAATTACTTCATTAAAGAATTTGAAGGTGAAAGAAACGTACTCACTACAAAAATTGAATCATACGAAAAAACTATCAAGGAACAAGAAAAGAAAATTACCGAATTGAGCAATAAACTTGATGATGCTTATACTAAGGTTCAGGATATAGCGGTTAAGACAATTGAAAGTGCAGGCAATGCAAAAACGTTGGCCGATTTGCAAAAAACTTTTGTAGATAAATTCTCTAATAAAGCTAAAGAATAAAAAGAACCTGCAAAAGAATTTGATTCCAATGAAATGAATTAAAACTGAAAAAATTTCAGACAAAGAAAGTAAAACTGAATCAAGAAATTCAATTTATCGATGAGACAATACATCAAATTCATTCATATAGAAAAATTGATGCAATTGATGTTAGGTTCTTAAAAGAAATTATATAAAATTACAAATGCTGAAATTAAGGCTGCTATTGGATTTGGTAAAAAAACTAAAGCAAGTGAAGGGAAATTAGAATTTGTGCATAGTGTGAATTATAGGAAACTCCCCCTCAAAGTTGTTTGTAAAATTGTAGAAAATGATTATTGAGCCTGCTCTAAAAAGGTAAAATTACTATCGAAATTCTTTGATTTTGCAATAAAACCGAAATCAAAAATATTCAAATTGGGCTTTTTAGATTCGGCTCATTATTTTATCATTACATGTTACCCGTTAAAGAAAGGAATTAGAAAATGAAAGTATCGTACGATCAAGAAGCTGATGCTGTTTATATAGAACTCTCGGATAAGAAGCCGGAAGGCGTTATAGAAGTAAAAGAGGGTGTTAACCTTGATGTAACAGAAGATGGTATTATTGTTGGCATTGAACTACTAAATGCCGGAAAGAAAATCCCGCTTAAATCTTTTCTTTCTTACGAATTTACACCGGATTTTTTAAATAAGGCAACCTAGTATTCATATTAGCTTTTGGTCAAAAATTAATAACAAAAAAACTAATAACCTAGTAACTTAACTCTTTCCAGCCTTGGCGAAGGAGGGAATAACCAAACACGATTTTGCCCTTGTTTTTTAATCTTGATACTCGATACTTGCTACTTGATACTCGTTTCTCGATACCCGTCTGAGCCGGGCAGGCTTGATACTAAAAAATGACTACATTGCTCAAGTGCCACATTGCTGAAAAACAATGGAACAACTTAACAATTAGACAATTTAATTCTTTTTTCACGTCTCACGCCTGGCTGCCTATGGCGTGGTTTCACTTTTGCCTGCCGCGCCGTAGTCAGTATTTTGACGAAGGCGGGTCTTTGAACTTTGTCCTTTATCCTTTGAACTTGATAACCC
>DSBF01000170.1 GCA_011049495.1 Ignavibacteria bacterium | reverse complement strand
TTGTATGGGGTTTTGATAATATCTCTTATTCTAATCAATGGGTTGGAGAATATGCCAATAATTATAATAACACTTATGTTCATAGCTCTGCTTCGGGTAATGTTGTTTCTGAATATTTCCCTATGGACAAAGCTTATAATTGGCCTAACCCGGTTTATGGAGACGAGACAAAAATTAGATTTTATGTAAGTGAAAGCTCTAATGCCGAAATAAAAATATTTGATCTTGCCGGTGATTTGGTTGCTGAACTTAACGGCTCGGCAGTTGGAGGTATGGATAACGAAATAACATGGAATGTTAATAATATTCAAAGCGGTGTATATCTTGCTCACCTAACCGTAAATAGTGTTGGTGGTAAAAGCGATAGTAAACTTATCAAAATTGCAGTGATTAAGTGATTATTCTGAAACTTATTATTCAAATCGTAGGAACTCTTTGTTAAATGACAAAAATATTCAAAGCATTTGCTGTAATCTCTATTCTAACATTATCAATTAGTGCTCAATATAATGAATATGAACCTGATTACGAATGGCTTACAATCGAAAGAAAAAATATAAGTGTTCATTATCATCCCGAAGCTGAACGAAGTGCTATGGTGGTTGCAAAAATTGCCGAAGAAATTTGGGAACCGATTACAATGCTGTATCGGTATGAACCTGATAGAGTTCATTATGTTATTAAGGATATCGATGATTATGCAAATGGTGCTACATTTTTCTTCGATAATAAAATCGAAATCTGGGCTTCATCTTTAGATTTTGATTTACGCGGTACTCATCATTGGCTTCGAAACGTTATCTCTCATGAATTTACTCATATGGTGCAGTTACAAGCCGGTATGAAGTTATCTCGCAGTGTTCCGGTTTTCTATTTACAGTTTTTAAATTACGAAGATAAGCGAAGACCCGATATACTTTACGGTTATCCTAATTTTATTGCATCTTATCCAATCCCGACAATAAACATTCCGGCTTGGTTTGCAGAAGGTACCGCTCAATATATGCGTACGGAATTTAACTATGATAATTGGGATTCTCATCGCGATATGATTTTGCGTTCGTATGTGCTTGATGGTAATATGTTGACATGGAATCAAATGGGAGTTTTTAATAAATCCTCATTGGGGAACGAATCTGTTTACAATTCCGGTTTTGCACTTACTAAATACATATCGCAAAAATACGGCGAAGATAAAATAAGAGAAATTACGGAGAAACTTGGTAAACTAAGTAATTTTACTTTTGATGCGGCAGTGCATGATGTTCTTGGAATAACAGGTAATGAACTTTATAATGAATGGAAAAATTTTCTTCAAAAAGATTATTCCGAACGAATTGCCGATGTTAAATCAAATTTGGTTGTTGGAGATACTATTCGTTCCGAAGGTTTTGGAAATTTCTACCCGGTTTATAAGGAAGACGGTAAAACTATAATTTACGTATCGAATAAAAATGCGGACTATTTTTCTCTTTCATCAATTTTTGAATATAACTTAGAAACAAAAGAAGAAACATTATTGGTGCCCGGAATCCGTTCAACTTTTGGTTTAATCCCGGGAGCGAATAAAATACTTTATGCAAAACTAACCGATAAAAATCCTAATTCGATTTCTATTCATGATTTATATACATACGATCTGAAAGAAAAAGAAGAAAAACGAATAACATACGGCTGGCGTGCTAACAACCCGACTGTTTCAAATGATGGGAAAAAAGTTGCTTTTGTATTTCAAAAAGATGGAACTACCAATCTTGCTGTTTCAGATATTGACGGAAAGAATTATCAAGTTTTAACACATTTTAAGAATGGAGAGCAAGTTTACAATCCAAAATTCTCTAATGATAATTTGCATATTGTTTTTGATTATTCATTTCACCACGGAAGAGATATTGCAAAAATTAATCTTGACGGAACTGGATTCGAATTTTTAATTCAAACGGATTCCGATGAAAGAAACCCTGTTTATGATAATGAAGGTAATTTAATTTTTAGTTCGGATGAAACGGGAATATTTAATATTTATAAAAAGAATATGCAGACCGGCGAAATAAAAAGATTAACAAATGTTATCGGTGGTGCATTTATGCCCGATGTTAATCAAAATGGTGATATAGTTTATGCCGGTTATACTTCAGGTGGTTATAAAATTTTTAAGTTGAAATCCGAATCTCAAGATGAAGTTGACGATTCAAAAAAATATACGTGGATTTACAATCCGCCGCTTGATTCTGATAAACCGGATCAAAGTGCTGCAATAAAAAATGTTGATGCTCTCAAATATTTTAACGATGTTGATTTGACCGGGTTTGAATCTAAAAAATATTTCGGATCATTTACCAAAATTGCATTCTATCCATTTATCAGGTATGATAATTATAATACGTCAAACGACTTAACTGATAGAATAAAACCCGGTGTGTATGTTACATCTAGTGATATATTAAATCGTTTTGGTTTTTTTGCCGGCGGGGCTATCAACAAAAGATTGGAAAGAGATCTGTTCTTAATATTTGATTACAGGGATAAACTACCACTAATTTATAGTTTGGGTTTAAAACCGGAGTTGTCTCTTGAACTTTATTCTATAAGCAGGGAAGCACAAGTTGATTTGATATTCGATTCACTCGATGCCGTTAATAATACGGTCGGCACAGATGTTACATATAATTTATTTGAAGTGGATTTCGTTGTTAAACACAGAATATTCAAAAATATCGAAGACTTCGAGTTCAGATATATTTTTAGTCAATACGTTGCAACCTTAGGGAGCTTTATTTTCCCTAATACAACATATTTATATCCAACAACTAACGACAAGTATTTTATAGGAAGTAACTTCCAGTTTAAGTTTAACTTCAATGACTATCGAGCAAATGTTGACAGCGATATTAACCCGATTGGACGCGAAATTGAATTGCAGTATAATTATGAAATGAATAGATATAATAATGACGGCGAATATGAAATTGATGACGGTGTGCTAAAACCTTTGTATAATAATTATAATTTTCATAGGCTTGAGCTTAATTATAAAGAACAAATAGAAACAATAAAGGGACATACAATTTCCGCACGTTTAAGAGCGGGGACAATATTTGGACCGGAAGTACCCGACTTTTTTGATTTTTACCTTGGCGGATTAACCGGCATGCGTGCTTATCCATTCTATGCTATAAGCGGAAATGAAATTGCGTGGCTTAATCTAACATACCGCTTCCCGCTTTTTAGAAATATCGATACACGGATCGGGCATTTTTATCTTGATAAAATATTTCTTTCGGTGCACGGTGATATTGGCAATGCTTGGAATGGAGACATCCCGGCTATTGATACTTTTAAAAGAGGAGCCGGATTTGAATTAAGAATTAAAATGAATTCTTTCTATTTATTCCCGACAAGTTTATTTTTTAATGCATCTTATTCATTCGATAAATTTACAACACGGGTATTGAATGAAGATGTAACTTATGGGAAAGAGTGGCAGTTTTATGGCGGTATTTTATTCGATTTCAGTTTATAAGAAGGTGCTAAAATGAAAAAAATATTTTTGATTCTTTTCATAACCGGTTTATCTTTTTCACAAGAAGTTAATGATTTCAGCTTCACAGGAAGTTTAACACTTGATTCTAAACTTGTGTTTGCAGAGCAGCAAGAAGAAATCAATCAGGAAACAGTTTATCTACAAAATAAGAAATCTGTTTTCTTATCGACTCTTATGTCATTAGCATTACCCGGTGCAGGTCAATTCTACAATCAAGATTATTGGAAAGCTGCAATATTTATGGCAGTTGAAGCTGCGGCAATTACTTTAGGTGTAATATATGACGGCAAAGGTGATGACCAAACAGTGTTTTATGAAAATTATGCTGACCAGAATTGGAGTGTTGTACAATATGCACAATGGACTTATAATAACGCAAGCAGAATAAATCCGCAAGTTGATCCAACACAGTTTAGTTTATTTGATTCGCACGGAAATTTAAATTGGTCTGAATTAAATAGACTGGAAAGTGCTATTGGCAAATGGTACTCACACCGGTTACCTCCCCAAGGCGATCAGCAATATTATGAGATGATTGGCAAGTACCAGCAGTTTAATGCCGGTTGGTCGGATTTTACTGAAGACCCTAATAATCCTTATACATACGGAGATCCTTTAACTGAAAAATTTCTGTATTATTCAGAACAGCGAGGATTGGCAAACGATTATTATAACGTTGCCAAGTGGGCAGTGATAGGAATTGTAACAAATCATATTCTAAGTGCTGTTGAAGCAGCATTTACTACAAGTACATATAATAAAAGATTAGAACCAAAGCTTAATATTAAACGGGAACAGATTGGTTTTCATACTGAATACTATCCGGAATTTTCAATTAGATTTAACTTTTAAACTAAGCCGCATATCCCTAAATTAGTAATATGAAAACACCGCTTGTTGTAATTGTTGGTCGCCCTAATGTAGGCAAATCTACACTCTTCAATCGTTTAACTAAATCGAATGACGCAATAGTTGACGATATAAGTGGGGTTACCCGCGATAGAATATATGGCGAAGCCGAATGGAATGGTAAGGTATTTCGAGTGATTGATACCGGCGGCTATGTCCCGAATTCGGAAGAGCTTTTTGAAACCGCAATTCGTGAACAAATCGAAATCGGGTTAGCTGAAGCCGATGCAATTTTATTTGTTACCGATGGCAGAATTGGTGTCTCACCTATTGATAACGATATTGCGCGAATACTTCGCACATCATCCAAACCTTCTTTTGTACTTGCGAATAAACTTGATACTCCGCAACAAGGCATGAACAAAGCTGAATTCTATTCCTTCGGTATGGAGAATGTTTATGATATTTCTGCATTAAGCGGAAGAAATCTTGGAGATTTTCTCGATGACCTAATTGAACAATTAGATTTTTCTGACGCAGCTTTTGAAGAAGACACAAGATTACGATTAGCAATTATTGGAAAACCGAATGTCGGTAAATCATCACTTACTAATGCATTGCTTGGTTATGATAGAAGTATTGTAACGGATATCCCCGGGACTACAAGAGACAGCATCGATTCCATTTTAAAATATTACGGGAAAGAAATTGTTCTTGTTGATACTGCCGGACTGCGTAGAAAGAGTAAAGTTCAAGAGAATATCGAATTCTATTCAAACGTAAGAACTTACAGGGCATTATGGGAATCTGATGTCTCGGTAATTTTACTCGATTCCGAATTAGGATTAGAAAATCAAGATCAAAAAATAATTCAAGAAGCTGTAAGAAGAAGAAAAGGAATTATTCTTGCAGTAAATAAATGGGACCTAATTGAGAAAGATTCTAAAACAGCTAAGCATTACGAGGATGAATTAAGAAGTCAACTCGGAACGGCAGATTTTGTCCCTATAATTTTTATCTCCGCACTCACAAAACAAAGAATTTACAAATTAATAGACATTGCTTTGCAAATTTACGAAGAGAGAACTAAGAAAATTCCAACCCAAGAATTGAACGATATAATTTTAGAGGAAGTAAAAAGAACACCTCCTCCATCAACTCCTAACGGGAAAGAAATAAAAATAAAATACATCACTCAAGTTGGTGAACATTATCCTATCTTTCTTTTCTTTGCCAATGATAATAAATACATACCTGATAGTTACAAACGATTTCTCGAAAAAATTATCAGAAATAGATATGGATTCAGCGGTGTTCCTATGACAATCTCGTTTAAGGAAAGTTAATCTAATATACTCACCCAAAAGACAACTTTATTTCAAAAAGCTTATATTATCCCTCAAAACAAAATTATTCTTTGTTAAATGAGAAAACAGGAAATCATAGTTGTAGGAGGGAATGCTGCCGGTCCAAGTGCTGCGGCTAAAGCAAAACGGGAAAATCCATCTGCTAATGTTAAATTATTTGAAGCAGGTCCTTTCATTTCAACCGGAACTTGCGAACTGCCTTATCTATTCAGCGGTGTTATTGATGATTACAAAAAATTAGTTTTCTTTTCTCCCGAAGAATTTTATGAAGAGAAAAAAGTATCGGTTTATACAAATCATTTTGTGGAATCCATTAATAATAGAGAAAAGAAAATATTTGTTGTCAATAGAAATGATAACTCAAAAATTGATCTCCCTTATGATAAATTAATCTTAACCACCGGTTCAAAAGCTAAAATACCGAAAGATTTAATAGGCAAAAAAAACTCATTTACTTTAAAGAATATATCCGATTTTTTATCAATTAAGAATTATATCGAGTCCAACAATGTTCGAAATATTTTAATCCTTGGAGCCGGTTATATTGGTATTGAAACAGCGGAAAATCTCAGAGCGATGAATTATAATGTTATTCTTGTTGAGAAAGCTGAATTACCCATGCCTTCAAGTGAAAAAGAAATATCCTCTTTGGTTAAAGATAGAATTGAAAAGGAAAACATAGAACTCCATCTTCAGTTTATCGATATGAAGTTTAATATTCGTGATGAAAAAATTTATTCCGTAAATCTTGACGGCAGATTAATCGATGTTTGTATGGTGATTAGTTCCATCGGGGTAGAACCTAACTCTCAACTTGCCATTTCTTCAAGTTTGGCTGTTGGAAAATTTAAGGGTATTAAAGTTGACGGTAAATTAAGAACATCCGACCCGAGCATATATGCTGCCGGAGATTGCATTGAAATTAAAAATGCAGTAACAAATCAATATGATTATCTACCTTTGGCAACACTTGCACATGCACAAGGACATATTGCCGGTTCGAATGCAGCCGGAGGTAATAATTTTAATGATCCGGTTGTGAAGAATGCAGCAGTAAAAATTTTTGATAATGTTTTAGTGTCCGTTGGGCTTTCGTCAATTCAAGCAAATCAATCAGGATTCCAAACTAAATTTGTAGATGCGATTGTTCCGAACTTGGTTAAAGTAATGCCGGGAAACGCAAACACGTATGGTAAGATAATTTATGAAAAGGGTACCAACAGAATTTTAGGTGCAGAATTTTTCGGTAAGTCGGAAGTTATTGGTTACGGTGATTTGATTTCCGCACTTATTTCAAAAAAAGAAAAAATTGATTTCTTAGAAAAAATAAATTATAACTACACACCTCCCAATTCACCATTTATAAATATCTTATCAGTACTTGGAAGGAAGGCGAAAAAATAATGGAAAATCTTACCGTAGTAGAAAATCCTTTAGTATTAAGAGATATCACAATTTTAAGAAACAAACTCACGGAAGAATACGATTTTCGTTTAGCGTTAAAAAGAATTTCATATGCATTAGTGAATGAAATTTCCAAAGATTTTCTTTTGGAAGAAATTAAAGTTGAAACTCCGCTTGAGACAACAAACGGGTATAAAATTAAACATCCAATAATTCTCATACCTGTTTTAAGAGCCGGGTTGAGTATGGTTAGTGCTTTTATTGAAATGATACCTCATGCAAAAGTCGGGCATATCGGTTTACAAAGAGATGAAGAAACCTTAAAACCGGTCGATTACTATTACAAAACTCCAAAAAATCTTGATGTATCGAAAGTAATTGTACTTGATCCGATGCTGGCAACAGGCGGTAGTGCTTCTGCTGCAATTTCTTTTCTTAAGGAAAAAGGAGCCGTGGATTGTATCCTCGCTTGTTTAATTTGTGCTCCCGAAGGAGTTAAGAAAATGGCTGAAGATCATCCGGATGTGAAAGTATTTACATCTGCTTTCGATAGAGAGCTGAATTCAGTTGGTTATATTTTACCGGGATTAGGAGACGCGGGAGATAGAACATTTGGCACATTATAACATATTATTAATATTAGTCTTAGCGCTTTCACTTAAAGCTGAATTACCATCAAATCTGGAAAGTGTTCCCAAAGTTTTTTCGGGTTTAAACCATATTCTGAATGAAGAATATGATCTTGCAAAGCAAAATCTAGATTTCTTCCGTAAGAAAAATCCAAATTCACCTTTAGGCGATATTTTATTTGCCGGAGCATTAATTTTTGAAAGGGAGCATAACCATGATTTCCTTGAAGCGAAACAAATAGATTCCTTGTTGTATATCGCCCAAGATTCTTGTGAAGCTTTAATCAATCGTAACCCCGATGATTTTTGGAATAACTATTTCCTCGCACTCACAAAAACTTATCAAACTTATTGGAAGTTATTTAAATCAAATTATTTGGACGGATTTGCCGACGGATTCTATGCGTTAAATTATTTCGAAAAATGCCTTCAAATTGATTCTACATTTGTCGAGGCAAAAGTTGTAATTGGAAATTATCAATATTGGAGCAGTGTTAAAACAGAATCATTACATTGGCTGCCTTTTATAGAAGATAGAAGAGAAACCGGACTTACCAGTTTGGAATTAGCATTATCAGAGAAATTTCTTCACCGTGATTTTGCTTTAATATCTCTTTGTTACGCTTATATCAATGAAGAAAGATATCTTGCCTCACAAAAAATAGCTTCCGACCTACAAAAAAAATATCCCAATAGTTCTAAAATTAAATCGATATTAGCAAGAACTTATACTAATATCGAACCTCAAAAGGCAATTAAATTGTATAAGGAATTGATTAAAAAATACCAAATCGAAAATTTGGAGAATCCTTATAAATTAATTGAGTTGAAAATCCGCTTGGCAAAAGTTTTTTATCAAAACGAAAAGTATGATGAAGTGTTGTTATTATGTGATGAGGTT
>DSBF01000083.1 GCA_011049495.1 Ignavibacteria bacterium | reverse complement strand
TGTCATCCCTTACATCATACTTAAATATGATATTGGGATTGTCCTGCATAAATTGAATTAAAGAAAGATGTCTGCTTCTAATGTTCAGATTAGAACTTGCTGCATAATTATCAAAATTTATTTGCGAGTCATTAATAAGAGTAAATACAAAATCTATATATTCATTTTGAAGATTGACAAGCGAGAGTTTTTTATTACTCTGAATGATCTGTTTGTAATTATCTTCAATTTCTTCTACAGCTAATTGAAAATTGAAAATAAAGTCGTTTGTAGAGTTAAGGATATTCTGATTTTGCTGAGCAGCAATTAACTTATTGGTAAGAGAATAGTATACAATTGAAGACGAGACGGTAACAAGAACAACAATTGTGAATGTAAGTAGTAATAATCTTGCATTGATTTTCATTGTACTCTTTGCAATACTTTTCGAATTGTTATAATCAGCTCATCAAGATCGTACGGTTTGCTGACAAAATCCGAAGCCCCCATTTTAGCGGAATCAATAGCGCTTTTTACATCGGCGTAAGCGGTAAGAACAATTACCTTTACATTATTACCCTTTTCTTTAAGATTCTTGAGAACATAAAACCCGTCTTTCTCAGGCATTTTAAGATCAAGAAGAAGAAGATCAACTTGATTGTTATCTAAATAAACAAGTGCGGCATCTGCATTGTTAACATAGTTAACTTCATAACCGACTTCTTTTAATTCATCGGAAAGAGCTTCACACAAGTTTATATCATCATCAACAATTAATAAGGATTCCATCTTTAATCCTCGTCCTCGTTGTCATCCTTTTTTGTTTTGTACTGCTGCAAAGATTTAGTTGCTTCTTCTCTATAATCTTTCATTACATCTTTCCCTTCTTTCTTCTCGGTCATTCTTTCCTTAAGAGTAGGTAAAATCTTTGCTTCCAACATAATAATGGTTTCGTTTTTAGTAATGGTAACTTCATCATAACCGAAAATGTAACGTAACCCGAAAAACCACCATGGTAAATCTTTCAATAACGGAATTCCTCTTCTTACTGAAGTTTCCGAATTTACAAACAATCCGCCGATTGCTGTTTTTTCACCGTCAAGCATAAGTACTTCGGTGGCGGCGTTAGTTTTGTTTATAATGGTCGATAACTCTGTAATGGTTGGAGCAGTACTTCTTTCTGCGATAATTTTTAATAGAATATAATTAAGACCGTCTTCGGAATAAATATAAGGAGTAATTTGCAAAATTGTTCCGGTGGGGACAAAAACATCAATAACATTACCTGCAAAGTCACGTTGCTTAATAGAAATATCCTGTCCTATCTGAATCTTTCCTACGTTGGCATCCCGAACGGTAATAGAAGGACGAGCAATAATTTCACCGAGGTTTTCTTCCTCAAAAAATTTAAAGATACCTTCTGCAGTTCCTTCAAATTCACCCATAGTGTATTCGGAACTTGCGCTTATGTTAAAATCTGGAGGTGATTGCTGTGCTGCAGTTCCGCCACCAGTACTTTCGGTTTCACTTTCTAAGAAAGACTTAAATTCGGAGCCGATATTTAATCCGCTGCGAGAAAGTAAAAACTGCCAATTAATTCCGCGTGAACGCATCTCTGAAATATTTGCTTCAAAAAATATTGCCGATATTTGAACTTCACGAGAATCTACTGCGGCATATGTTTGCGCTGATCTTTCAACTTTTGAGTCATCTTTTCTTTTAACAATATATACTTCAGGTTTTTCTTCATAGATTAAATTGTTGTATTGAACAATTATTTTAAAAGCCTGAAGATAGTGCATGTTCTCGATTTTAATACCAATCGGTTGATCATAACCGGCAGTAGAAACCATTCTCTGCCCGGTAAATTTTTCACTTAATTTACTTAATACTTCGAGAGCCTGTTCAAAAGGAATTTCCGGCGATAAAGTGACAAGTTCAGCAGGATTCTTATAATCGCTCAGCATCTTTTCAAGGTCTCTTTGCCCAAAGATCGGAACGGCGCACGAAATTAAGAAAAATAATAAAAGTACTTTTTTCATTTTATTTACTCACGTTTTTTTCTACTAAACTTAAATTCACTTTTTCTATTATTCCTCCCTTGTTCAAAATAAAATTCACTGCACTATTTTGATAATCAATATCGGTTAAATAACCGAGGTAGACTTCATCTCCTTCCCAAAGCAGGTATGTATTTCCTTTACTATCGGCAAGGAAAGCACCTTCGGGAATAAGAGCTAAAAGTTGTGCGGTTTGAACATCCAGGAGGTTATTAATATTTGGCGGTATTTCATTTCTAATTAACGGATAAAATACATCATATAAAGGATTTGCTGTTAACCTATTTTCCTTAAGTGTAGAGGAAGCAAAACGATCATTATCCGAAAAATAAACTGCAGCTTCAAATCTAAAGGAAACTAAGTAATGTGGGAATCCGTCCTCATCAACATTAACGAAATTTGAGATTAATACGTTCGAAACTTTTTTAAGTTCTTTACTTTGTTCAATTGCATAGATCAGTTTATAAAGATCATTAAATGTGGCGGTTCCGTTTAGTGCATATATAAATTTCTTAAAATGTGTTTCACTTTCAACGGTTTTGTACTCAATATTAACAAATGAATGCGGTGAAAAATTAAAACTAACGTTGTTTACAAAATTAAAAAACTTAGATTGGCGAAGTACTACCGGGACATTGTATTTACGAAGTGCAAGTATAGAATCAAGCTCGTTTGCTCTTGCCTGCAATGTAAGTAATTGATCAATTAAATCATCTGTGTCGTATGCATTCAGATTAATTTCTTTCAACTTTTTTTCTCTATCGTTTATTTTTCCATCCAAATAGAAAAATGTATATGCTGCACCGATTAGAACAATCATTAAAAGAATAACACCAAGCAATATGGAATTTTTCGTCTTACGGTCCATTAATTCTGCCAAATTGTGAAGGGACCCTGCGTGCATCATCTAACCGTAAAGTAATATTAAAAGAAAATGCGTTGCTTTCTCTTAAAGGTTCGAAAGTAATATTTTCCAGCACGGAGCTGTCGTAATAATCTGCAAACTCTGTAAGCACACTTCTGGAAAGTGAATACCCGTTAATTCTTAATTGGTTTGGAGCAAAATTTTGAATACTGGTTATCCAGAAACTTCTACGTCGCTCAACAAAATCAGCCATTCTATCTAAAGTTTCCCCCCAAATCTCGGTACCTACTGTTGCCGAATCAAGAATTGCTTTAGTTACATCGAAACCTGCAATTTTATTTGACAAAGGATATATCTGGTCCATCAATGCTTGATTTTCTTGTTGAAGTTTTGTTAGCCGCTGTACTTCTAGATCAAGTTCCGATATTTCCTTGTTCTTTTCTAAGATAAGATATGTAAATAAGAAAGTTGCCAAAAATATTAGCGGCATTAATGCGTAACTCAATAACCCGAATTGAAGTATTTTTTGTGTTTCAACAATAAATCTCGGAAGAATATTTATTCCTTTGTGTTTCTTTTTGAGTTCATCAAAAAACTCGGTTGCAACAGAAAGCGGAATAGCAAAATCCGGAAGCTGTGATTTTATTTCCGATGATAACGAGCTTGTATCAAAATTCTTAAAATCAAGTTCGCTTACGTTGGCTTCCGGGAAGGTTCCATAAAATGAAAGCGTTAAATTTTCGGATCTATCTTCACCGCAAAGAATAACATTATCTAATTGCGGTATACCGCCGTTTTCCATCTCTAATAGAATTTTGGAGAAGTAAACATCGTAGGTACTTAAATTTTTTGTCCCAATATCTAAAGTAGACCCGATATGCTTAAGTTTATTACCCTCCAAAAAGATCAATTTGCTGTATTCTTTACCGGTATAAATTATCAGTGTATAATCTTCAGGGAAAAATTTAACATTATTAGCAACATAATATGCGAGAGATAAATCCGCACTTTTAATTGTTTGAATCTTATAATGTCTCTTCTTATGATAAGCAGCAAGCTGCGAGAGTAAATCCATGCAAGGCACGGTATTTTCCAAAAATGCTGCAAGTAATGATTTGTCGTTATATGGTATGTAATCTATTAGGTCTGGTGCTACATAAATATTCTTTGATTGCTCAATATCGGTAGTAATTGCTAAAATCTGCGCTTTTTTATCTTTTTCCTTCGGTCCGTCATAAATATGATAATTCATTGCCGGTTCGGTACCGATAAGAATAAATTTAGCGGAATTTAGATTAATTCCATCTAAACCTGCGGAAATGTTACCAATTTCCGTATTTGAAAAACCTCCGCCCTCTCCTTCAGAACTTCCCATATCCTCAAATTTAAAGTCTTCAGAGACACCTTCCATGCTGAAATCTTCAAATTTCTCGTCGGAGGGCATTGAATCTGCTTTTACAGAAGCAGCATTCAAAGTTACTGTTCTTAAAATGCGAATACTTTCTTTTTCTTGCGCGGCAACCACAATTTTGGTATCCGACCCTTCGCAATATATAAAGACATACGGTCTCATCAATTAAACTGCCCTCATTAGCTGAAGCATTCTTGTTTTGTTGTTGGAATAAGCAATTGCATTATCCTTGGATATTTTTCTCTCCTTGAATAATCTAAGCAAATCTTGTTCCATAGTAACCATTCCCTGTGGTGCACCTTGGTTAATCATACCGTAAATTTCGCCGGTATTATTGTTTTTTATGGCTGCTTTAACACTTGGAGTAACAATAAGTACTTCTTTTGCCATAACACGCTTGCCGTCTAATGTAGGAACTAATTTTTGAGACACAGCCGAAACAAGAACATCTGCCAATCTATTTCGAACTCTTTCTTGTTCTGCAGGATCAACCTCTGCAATAATTCTATCTAAAGATTCAACCGCCGATGAAGTATGGAGGGTGGAAAATACTTTATGACCGGTATCGGTAACTTCCAATGCTGCCATAATTGTTTCGGGGTCTCTCATTTCACCGATAACAATTATATCAGGATCTTGACGTAATGCCTGAATTACACCTTCCTTAAAACTAAGTACATCTCTGCCTACTTCACGGTGACGAATTATACAAGCATTCGATTTATGAACATATTCAACCGGGGAGGCAATAATAACTACATGCGCTGGATCGAACCTGTTGTGGTAATCAATTATTGAATCTAATGTGGTAGATTTTCCTGAGCCTGTAATACCGGTAACTAATGACAAACCGAACTTCATGAAGTTATGACTCATCATTTTAACGGCATAAGGGTGAAACTCCAATGAGTCCAGTGGTCTAATTGTTGCAGATATTGCACGCATATTAAGTGCTAAAGCATCGAGATCAAAATAAGCATCTGCTCTAAACCTTAAATTCTTTCCTAATTTAGTATGATAAAAAGTATAGCTGAAATCCAAGTTTCTTACCTTAGATAATACTTCACGTTGGTTTTTGTTAATAAGACTTGAAATAAGAACCGTTGATTCATCGGGGGTTAGTTTAGGTATTTGTTCAATACGTTTCTTATCACCAAAAATTCTAAACCAAACAAAACCGCCGGAACCTTCCCCGCCAACTTCAATATCAGAAGCTTCACGATCAATCATTACCGATAGGATAGCATTAACATATTTAATAAGTTTCAATCGATCTTCGTCGGAAATGGTTTCAATTTTTTCCAATATATACTCAGTTCTCTCGGGACCCAGTACCGACTGCGGAATACTTTGAGTAAATGTTGCTAATATTTGACGAGCATCTTCCAATGTATTAATCCTCCGATGTTGCTGCAATTACTTCTTGAATAGAAGTCAGTCCGATTCTTACTTTTTCAAAACCGGATTCTCTAAGATTTTTTGAACCGTCTTTTTTTGATTGCAATCTTACTTTTTCTTCGTCAACTTCTTCACCGGATCTAACAATAATTTCACGCAATTCCTTTGTAAAATATAATGCTTCATGAATTGCCATTCTTCCTTTATAACCTGTGTTGTTACATTTTGGACAACCAACTGCTTCGTAAACCTCGGCATCTTTCCATTCTTCCATTCTTAAACCGGCTGATTCAATTATTTTATCATCAATTTGAGTAACTCTTTTTTTACAATCGTTGCAAAGTTTTCTAATAAGTCTTTGAGCAACAATAAGGTTAATTGCGTAAGCAATCAAGAAAGGTTCAATACCCATTTTAAATAATCGAGATATAGCACTCGGTGCATCGTTAGTGTGAAGTGTTGAAAAAGTTAAGTGCCCGGTATTTGCAAGTTTAATTGCGGTCTCGGCTGTTTCTTTATCGCGCATCTCACCGACTAATACAATATCAGGGTCATGACGAAGAATAGACCGTATAGCCTGTTCAAAATTCATCTTATGACCAATCTTTAATTGTCGGGCACCTTCAATTACATATTCAACCGGGTCTTCAACCGTGAGCACGTTTACTTGCGGGGTAATAACTTGATATAGAGCTGCTATAAGAGTTGTACTTTTACCGGACCCGGTTGGACCTGTTAAGATTACCATGCCCTGCGGTTGGCGAATTGCTTTTTCGAATGCAGTCTTCCCGTAGCCAACCAAACCAAGTTTTGATAAATCTTTTATAACATTTCTATCATCAAGGATACGAATAACAATACTTTCAAATTTGTTGCGCAGTTCGGTACCAACCATCGGTAAAACGGAAACTCTGTATCGAATAATGTGTCCGTCAATTTCTCTTTGAATAAAACCATCTTGTGCGCGTTCTCTTTCAAATCTATCCAAACCCTTTGATCTATCTTTTACAACAGCCATTAGTGCTTCCGGTAACGTTCCTTCCTGTGAATGCCATAATTGAAGTTTACCGTCAACTCTAAAATAGATATCTGTACGCGTTGAAGATTTTGGAACGATGTGAATATCGGAAACTCCGCGTCTTACACCTTCAATAAGTGCGGCTTCAATCAAGTTAATTAAAGCTGATTTATTAATTTCCGCATCTAATTCTTCTTCATCTAATTGTGCATCGGGTTCTTCATAAACATACATTTCTTCATCTGCTTCTTCTATCATCTTTAAAAATTCATTTTCGGGAGGAAGAAGAATTTCTATAAGCTTTTCGTAATCTCGCTTTCTTAAATAATTTATTTCATATTTCTTGGCATTAAGATTAAATGCAATTTTAGAAAGAGAACGATCTGTTGGGTCAACAGCAGCAAGAATTAGTTTATCTCTTTGACGTTCATCGAATTTATACGGAATAACACGATGTTCAAGCATCATCTGTTTAGTATCTTCATTCTGAGCTTGAATCATTTTCCTTAATTCAGCAATTCTTTCATCAGGTAAACTTTCGATGTGAAGATTTAATTCTTTAAAAGCATAAAGCACGGCAACTTCTCTAAAGATCGTATCATGATCGAAATTAAATTCATCTACTAAAATTTGTGCAAGATTTCTTTTTAATTTCGCTTGATCACTTGCTTTTATCTTTAAGGCATCTTCAAGAATTTTTGCGTCAATTATTCCTTTCTTCAGTAATAAGTAACCAATTTTATCAGTCATTTCAAGTTGTGTGTCTATCATAAGCTTTTTTTAATTCATGAACCTTTTTTTTTATTAGAAATATTTTCTTACTTGTAAGTTCTCATTTCTTTGCATGTTATCATGATGACTGATAGTTGCAAAGAAACTCAAAGTGAAAAACATAAAACCCAAAACTCAAAAAAATCTTTTAGAGTTCGCCCCCTCTCCCTTTCTTCTTTTCTCCCTTTCTCATCTTCACCCCTTCAATTAAATCTCACATCTTATGTCTTGATACTTATGTCTTGATACTTGTGTCTTGATACTTGTGTCTTGATACTCACATCTAATTACATCACCGGTGATTTAGGACTTATTGTTGCCGTCTCTGCCGAAACTAAAGTTAACGCAATCATAACAACCATAATAACCATTGCTATGAAAACTTGTATCATTTCTATAACATTTTTTAATCTAAATACTGTTTCGCTCTCGTAATAGTTTGCAAGCTGAAGAGCTGTGTTTTTTATTGTACCGGTTTCTTCGCCGGAATGGAATCGGTTGATAGCCGTTTCGGTAAATACACCGGCGGCTTCAAAAGATTCGGTTACACCGGCACCTTTTTTTATCATTAATGGAATAGCAATTGTTTTAATTTGATTTTCAAAATATTTATTCCCCGAAGCTTCGGCTGCAATTCTAATCGGTTCAATACTTTCTGCAGCACCGGTGTACAGAGTATAAAATACTCTGCAAAAAACTTCAATGGATGTTTTATGAATTAATGAACCCATTACGGGGATTTTCATCATATACCTATCAAGTACTAATCGACCTTTACTGGTTCTTCCATAATAAATCAACAAAACCGGCGGAGCAATCATAATTAATAAAACGAGCCACCAATTAGTTATTAAAAAATCGCTCATCACTAAAGTAAAAGCCGTCATTGGCGGAAGAGGAATATCAAACTTTAAAAATAACTTAGCTGTTTCCGGGAAGATATAACCAACATAAAAAAGAACGGCTAAAAACAATACAAACAAAGTAATTATCGGTGTAATTAAAGCACTTCTAAGATTTTTACGAAACTCCATTTGTCTTTCAAGAAATTTTGCGGTTGCACGGTATATTTCTGCCATATTACCGCTCTTTGAAGCAAGTCCCAGCATATAAGCAGTAAATTTTCCGAATACACCCTGGTATTTCATAAATACAACTTCGCTATCGGAACCTTTTTTAAGCTCGTTATTTATT
>DSBF01000087.1 GCA_011049495.1 Ignavibacteria bacterium | reverse complement strand
TCAAACTCACCCTTGAAACTAATTTTTGTTTGAAGAGGAAAACTTATCACTCTATGATTTCTGTGCATTTGATAAATGTCCTCAATTGAAAAAGGAGAACCCATAAAAAGTTTATCGGCATACAGCGGATTAAAAAGTAAACTTAAGTTGGAAGTAACAGCATATGCCAACTGAACGTTTTCAAATTTGCTGTTTTGATTAATCCATTCCCAATCGAAATATGGGTTATCATCCAAGTTGGGAATTATTATTATACCGCGAGCACCTTTTGAAATTGCTAATCTTTTTTTCGCATCTGCAAAACTATATATAGTTGGATTTACCCCGTCAAAATAATCTTCGTTATCGGATAAAGGTTCACCATCCAATACGACAACAATTTTTCCTTCGACATCGATAGATTGATAATCATTATAATCAAATTCGGGAGCGGTAATTCCATAGCCGGCAAAAATTAACGGTAGTGGTGTTGGTATATATGTTTGATCTCCAAGATTCAGTAAAATATATTCTTCATTTAAGTTGAGTAAATATTGATTGTCGTTTTTATCAAACAAAGTTAGTCTTGAACTTTCTCTCGGAGTACTTCCGTGCAATTGAATATATTGATAGTAGGAATTGTTATTCCCGAGTGGAATTAATTCATAATTAGAAAATTCCTTTGCGAGATAATCTGCCGCTAAATCGCCTCCCCGTGTACCGGTTCCACGCCCTTCAAGCTCATCGCTTCCTAAATAAGAAATATGCTTTTGAATTCTTTCAACGCTTATTTTGTTAGAAATTAAGTTTGATGAATATTCTTGTCCATAAAAGACAATGTAAAATATCAGGCAGAGCAGTAAATTTTTAATCACCATATTTATACTTCTGTAAGTGAATATTTATTGAGATTAATTAATAAGAAAAAACCGTAAAAGAAACACTTTTTTTTCACATAAATAATATATTGCAATTATTAGAAACAGAGGGGTGAAATTTTTGTATAAGGGACAATTTATCGGACCATTATGAAATACTATTTTAAAATCATTCTATTATTTGTTTTTACTACATTAATAAGTGCACAAATTGTTCGCACAGATTATGTAGAATCGGAATTAATCTCCGAAGTTGAATCCATCAAACCGGGCGAATCATTTTGGCTTGCTCTACGTTTAAAGATGGATGAAGAATGGCATACCTATTGGCTGAATGCCGGTGATGCCGGACTTCAAACAAAAATTAAATGGACACTTCCAGGCGGATTTACCGCAAGTGAAATTCATTGGCCCTATCCGGAGAAAATATACTTAGAAGACCTTGCAAACTTTGGTTATGAAGGAGAAGTATTTCTTCTTACAAAAATAACTCCACCCCAATTCATTGAACAAACAGAAATTGAAATAAAAGCTAAAGCAAGCTGGCTGGTTTGTAAAGTTGAATGTTTACCGGGAGATGCGGAATATTCATTAAAACTTCCGGTAAGTGATTCTACTCCTCAAACTGTTCAAAATTGGCAGCAGGCATTTTCCGATACGCGTTTTAATCTTCCGCTTAAAAATTCCGATTGGAATATTAATTCAGTTAAGTATGAAGATAATATAAAAATTTTGATGAACCCTCCGCAAAATTATACTGAAGTAAACAAAATTGAATTCTTCCCGTACGATGGAAGTATCTATCAAAACGCCGTCGATCAAAACTTTACAAGAACAGAAAGAGGTTATGAATTAACAATTCCCTTTGATGATTTTAAAGTGGAAGATCCCGATACGTTAAAGGGCATCTTAATTTCCGATATCGGTTGGCGCGGTGAAAATTCCGAAAAAGCTCTCGAAGTAATTATTCCTTTCAATCAAGCTGAAGGTGTAGGTACAGCAGATGGTTCTGGAATTATTTTGGCACTAATCTTCGCCTTTATCGGCGGTATAATTTTGAATTTAATGCCTTGTGTACTACCGGTGCTATCGATAAAGATAATGGGTTTTGTAAAACAAGCAGGCGAAGACAAAAAAAGAATCTTAAAACACGGATTAGTTTTTACTTCAGGAGTGTTAATTTCATTTTGGTTACTTGCGGGAACACTTGTCGCTTTACGAGCTGGGGGGCAAGAACTTGGCTGGGGGTTTCAACTACAGTCACCTGAGTTTATAATTATACTTTCCATATTTCTATTTTTATTTGCACTTAATCTCTTCGGTGTTTTTGAAATTGGTACTTCGTTTATGGGTTTTGGTGCGAAGGCGTCAAGCAAATCCGGTTCGGCTGGTGATTTTATGACCGGAGTTACGGCAACAATTGTTGCAACTCCTTGTACTACACCGTTTATGGGAACCGCATTGGGTTTTGCAATGATTCAACCTCCGTTAGTTACTATTCTCATCTTTACATTTCTTGCATTGGGAATGGCGTTCCCATACTTACTTCTTTCGATTTTTCCGGCTTGGCTAAAATATCTTCCAAAACCCGGTAAATGGATGGAAACCTTAAAACAGTTTATGGGCTTTCCTCTTGTTGCAACAGTTATTTGGTTAGCTTGGGTGCTTGGTTTACAATCAGGTTCCGATGGCGTTATTGCATTACTTGCTGCTTTATTTTTTGCTTCATTCGGAGTATGGATTTACGGTAAATGGGGAACTTTTAATAATACAAATCCGGTTAAGATTATTGCAAGAGTAGTAGCCGTAATAATGTTTATTGGCGGATTGTTATTTGCAATGAATACAACAACAAATAATGTTTCACCGGAAAATTTTAGAACAAACAATACAACCGGAATAAAATGGGCGAAATTCTCACAGCAAAGATTAAACGAATTACGAAGTGCAGGTATACCGGTTTTTATTGACTTTACGGCTGCCTGGTGCTTAACTTGTCAAGTAAATGAAAGAGTTGCTATTAATTCTGCTAATGTTATAAATATGATCGAAGAAAAAAATGTTATTCCTCTTAAAGCCGATTGGACTTCGCGGGATGACGAAATTACAAAAGCTCTTGCAAGCTTTGGAAGGAACAGCGTTCCCTTATACGTAATCTATGCAGAAAATTTAAGTGAGCCTATAATTTTACCTGAAATTTTAACAAGTGGAATCATTGTTGACGCATTACAAAAAATTAATTAACATCATTAAATAGGAGGTAGTATGAAGGTACTTAAGTTCCCAGTTTTACTTTTGATTCTTTCTTTAGCTCTGTTTGCTTCCGAAGCTAAAGTTGGGGAAGCCGCACCAGGGTTTACATTAAAAGACAGCAACGGGAATGAACATTCTCTTTCGGATTTTGCCGATAAATATGTTGTTCTTGAATGGATAAATTACGATTGTCCGTTTGTAGTAAAACATTATGCCAGCGGTAATATGCAAATGCTGCAAGAAAAATATACCGGGCAAGATGTTGTTTGGTTAACAATCTGTTCTTCCGTTCCCGGTAAACAGGGAAATTTTGATAATGAAGAGATTAATAAAAGATCAAGCGATCACAATGCAAAATTTACAGCTTATCTAATTGATGATACCGGAGAGGTTGGTAAAGCTTACGGAGCAAAAACTACTCCTCATATGTATATAATTAGTCCGAGCGGTGTTTTAGAATATGCAGGCGGAATTGATGATATACCCTCCGCTGATCAAGAAGATATTGCTAAAGCTACAAACTATGTTGCAAAAGCATTGGACGAATTAATGGCTGGCAAAGAAGTTGAAGTAAAAACTTCGAAACCGTACGGTTGCTCGGTTAAATACTAAGATTAAAATTACTTTTTCACTAAGGGATTAATTGGGAATATTATTACTCGGTTAATCCCTTTTTTATAATCGTTTCGGTTTGATTAGGTAATTCATTTCAACTACTTTGGTTGTATCTAAAATAAAAATTTCAGGTTAAGTGATGGATGATACAAAAATTAAAAAGTTCTTATCCCGTATTGAATTGTTCAAAGATATACCGGAAAGTGAAATTGGAAAAATCATCGAAATTATAGAAGAGAGAAAATATTCTTCGGGTGATTATTTATTCAGTGAAAACACTCAAAGAAAAAATCTTTTTCTTGTTTTGGATGGAGATATTGAATTATTTAAGAAATCACCGATGGGTGAAGAAAAAAGATTAGCTCTATTTTCTAATTATGATTTCCTTGGCGAAGGCGCACTTTTAGATGATTCCCCCCATTCAACATCTGCAAGGGCAATAAATGAATCGATTCTTTTGCTTATCAGCCGTGATAAATTTAGAAAATTATTTGATGATAATGCATCAATCGGGTTTAAGATTTTAGCAAATATTGCAAAAGTAATTTCCCGCAGAATGCGTTCTGCAAATACTCGTGTTATTAATATCGCAACACAATATCAATCCGGAAGAACCCGGAAAGAACATGATCTTCTCGGTGATAGAGATGTTCCCTTTGAATTTTATTATGGTGTTCAAACTTTACGGGGATTGGAAAATTTTAATATTAGCGGAGTAACTTTATCCTCTTTCCCAACCTTGATTGAAGGATTGGCTATGGTTAAACTTGCCGCTGCTCAAGCAAATCATGAGTTAGGTCTTATATCAAAAGAAATTTCGGATGCTATTGTTCAATCGTGTATGGAAATAATAAACGGAAGATTTCATAGTCACTTTGTAATTGATATGATACAAGGTGGTGCCGGTACATCTACTAACATGAACGCAAATGAAGTTATCGCAAACCGGGCTCTTGAAATTTTGGGATATGAGAAGGGGGATTACAAGTATTGTCACCCTAATAATCACGTAAACCTTTCACAATCTACTAATGATGCTTATCCGACAGCAATTAAAATTGCTTTGATCAACAGCAACAAAAAATTAATAGAAGTACTGAAAGACTTAATAGAATCGTTTCAACAAAAAGCAAAAGAGTTTTCGCATGTAATTAAAATGGGAAGAACACAGCTTCAGGATGCTGTGCCGATGACACTCGGACAAGAATTCGAAGCTTATGCGGCAACATTAACCGAAGAGATAACCCGGCTTGAGCAAAATGCAAAGTTATTTTTAGAAGTTAATATGGGTGCAACCGCAATTGGTACCGGTATTAATTCTGATCCCGATTACAGCGAAAAAGTAGTAAAACATTTACGCGATATAACAGGTCTTGATATTGTTCTTGCGGAAAATTTGGTTGAAGCAACACAAGATACCGGTGCGTTCGTAATGTATTCATCCGCTGTAAAAAGGTTAGCCGTAAAACTTTCAAAGATGAGTAATGATTTGAGATTGCTTTCTTCCGGACCGCGAACCGGGATTAATGAAATCAATCTTCCTCCTATGCAGCCTGGTTCGTCAATTATGCCGGGCAAAGTTAACCCGGTTATTCCCGAAGTCCTAAATCAAATTGCATTTAAGGTTATTGGCAATGATTTAACGGTAACACTTGCTGCTGAAGGAGGTCAACTTGAACTAAATGTTTTTGAACCGGTTATTGTACATAGTCTTTTTGAATCAATAGAGATGTTGAAAAATGGAATGATGACTTTAAAATACAAGTGTATTGATGGAATCACTGCAAACGAAAAACGATGTCGTGAATTAGTAGAAAATTCAATTGGATTGGTTACGGCGCTGAATCCGGTTCTTGGATATGAAAAGTCTACAAAGCTTGCAAAAGAAGCTTTGGAAACAGAACGCGGAGTTTATGAATTGGTACTTGAGAAAAAATGGCTTACAAAAGAACAATTGGATGATCTGTTGAAACCCGAAAACATGGTTAAGCCGAGGAAGTTCTCATAAAATATTTTTTATGAATCTTATAAAATGTTATTTGCGAATGTTTGAGTAAATAGAAATTATGGCTTACAAAATATCTATCGACGAAAGAATAAACCTTGCCGTTAAACGAATAGGAATTGAATTACTTGATGATTCTATAACTCAATTGAAAAATGTCAATCATTCTTTTGATGATTCAATCCATGAGACACGCAAGAATTTTAAGAAAATGCGCGCTCTTTTAAGATTAATTCGATTTGAACTTGGTAAACAGAATTACAGAAACGAAAATATTTTATTCAGAGATACCGGCAGAATTCTCTCCGGTATTAGAGATGCAGCCGTTATGGTTGAAACACTCGATTTAATTTATAAACATTTCCCTGACCGAATTAACATAGATGATTACAAAACACTTAGAAAAAAACTAAGTCTTCGAGCAAGAAGAATTAGATCTCAATTCAAGAATAACAATGAATTGATTGAGGCAATTATTGACATTCTTGATTTGCACAAAACTAAAATTACAAACTGGCAGCTTGATAGAGAAGAATTTGATCAAATTGTTCCCGGATTACAACTTGTCTATGAACAAGGTTATAAAGCTATGAATGAAGCGGTTAAATCTTCATCTTCTGAAAACTATCATCGCTGGCGTAAAAGTGTAAAATATCTTTGGTATCATGTAAGAATTTTGGTTGATGCGTGGCACGAATATATGCAGCCTCTTTCGGAAAAATTATCAACTCTATCGGATTTACTTGGATTGGAACATGATTTAGTGGAGCTGAGAAAATTATTGATGCATGAGTCCTCGTTATTAAATAACAATGAATTAAAAACAAGATTGCTAAATCTAATTGGGCAGGAAAGATTAAGATTGCAGACAGAAGCAAAACTTGTTGCACAGTATATTTATTCTGAATCTCCGGAAAACTTTGTCTCACGCATACATTCTTATTGGAGTCAAACTCAGATCAGTTTGATTTGAAATTAAAAATAAAATAATTATTTTGAGATATTACAAGTAGTAATACCGGAGAAACAATGGCGGTTACAACCAAAATAGCTATTTCAGTTGATAAGAAAGTACTTCAAAGAATTGATAAATTAGTTGACCAAAATCTTTTCCCAAGCAGAAGCAGAGCAATTCAAATCGCACTTGAAGAGAAATTATCCAAGATTGATAAATCCCGCTTAGCTGTTGAAAGTTCAAAATTAAATAAGAACGAGGAACAGTCATTAGCTGAAGAAGGCTTAATAGGAGAAATTAATGAATGGCCCGAGTATTAAGAGGCGATACAGTTTGGGCAAATCTTGATCCAACTCTTGGAAATGAACAAGCAGGTAAACGTCCGGTTTTAATTTTGAGTCATGATGTTTTTAACGAAAACTCCGGAACTGTAATTGCCGTTGCGCTTACTGGTAAAGAACAAAAAGCCGGATTCCCATTAACACTTGAACTTACTTCAAAAAAACTTCCTAAAAAATCTTGGGTAAAGATTAGTCAAATTCGAACACTATCTGTCAACCGACTAGGTAAAAAAATCACTCATCTCAAGGAAGAAGAAATGATACAGATAATAGAAGGTTTAAATGAGATTATTGGTTGATGAATCTATTTCCCTTTTGCTCAATAATTCTGAGTCCTGACTTCTGTATTCTGACTTCTGCTTTTAACAGACTTCTGCCTTTCCCCTTGCTAATCTATAAAAGTACCTCTATTTTTGGACATTCAGATACTGTTTTAATTGTCCAATAAAATCATTCAAATTGAGGAAATTTTCATGAGTATCAGTCAAATTGGTAGATCCATCAAAGCATCCCCCACCCTTGCATTAAATGAAAAAGCAGCAATATTAAGACAAAAAGGAGACCCTGTAATTCATTTAGGTGGCGGCGAACCAAAAAGTAAAGCTCCGTTAGATGCAATTGTTGCAGCTGCGGCACACTTAAATTCTGGCGAAATTCGTTATGCACCCGCTGACGGAATACCCGATCTTAAAAAAGCAATTATTCGTTACACCGAAGAAAATTACGGTAGAATGGTTGCGCCGGAGAATGTAATGGCTTCCGGTGGCGCAAAGCAGGCAATTATGGTTGCGCTTCAAGCAATTGTCAATCCGCAAGAAGAAGTTATTTTTCCTTCACCTTATTGGGTTAGTTACCCTGATATGGTAAAACTGTGCGGAGGAATTCCTGTTCCGGTTGTCCCGGAAGATGGAACTTTTTATCCACGCATTGAAGATATTGAACAACGAATAGGTTCATACACGAAAGCAATAATAATTAACAGTCCTAATAATCCTTCCGGTGCAATGTATTCGGAAGAATTTATTGCAGCCGTTGTTGAACTTTGTGAAAAGAGAGACATCTATTTAATAATGGATGACATCTATCATAAATTAATATTTGACGGAAGAAAACAGATCAATCCGCTCAAGTATGCAAAGAAACCACTCGAAGAATCTAACATGATTTTAATTAACGGCGTTTCGAAAGCTTATGCAATGACGGGATTCAGAATCGGATGGGCGGTTGCAAACAGAAAATTAATTGAGGTAATGACAAACATACAAGGTCATCAAACTTCAGGTCCATCAGTACTTTTACAGAAAGCTGCAGTAGGTGCATTGAACGGAATTCAATCCGGTATTGAAAACTTACGCGTTACTTTAGAAAATAACCGCAACATAATGATGGCAAGATTAAAATCCTTTAGCGGTGTTCATGTTACAATACCTGACGGTACATTTTATTGTCTTGCAGACTTCTCAAATTACGAAAAGAGTTCGCAAAAGTTATCCAACTTGTTAATCGACAAGGTTCAGGTACTCACCGTTCCCGGTGTTGAATTCGGAATGGAAGGTCACTTGCGTTTAAGTTATTGCGGTTCGGTTAAGGATATTACGGAAGGAATAGAAAGAATGAAATGGGCTCTCGATCCCAATTCACCGAATGAATTATACATTGGCGACAGAAAATTAG
>DSBF01000515.1 GCA_011049495.1 Ignavibacteria bacterium | reverse complement strand
GGAATACCAATTTTAAAAACAGAAAAAGGAATAGCAGCTATAACCGAAAGTATAAGCGGGTTTAACATGATTTCTTTACTTAGCTTAACGTAATTTATTTTAGAGCTTTGGTTGTGTGGTAAGGTTAGCGCAACAACCCCAAACAAATTATAAATCGGAAGAGCGAACAATAAGAGAAAGCTGGCTTTAGCAACTGCATCAAGACCGAACATTCTCAAAATTATTGCAAGTCCCACAATTGCATAATTACTCCTGAAAGCACCTTGAATGTAAACGCCTTCATCTTCAGGCTTCAACTTCATATACTCTGCAATGATCTTTGCAATGTAATAAACTGCAATTGTGCCAATCACAATCAGCAGCATCATATCAATATTGATAGTTCTTTCAAGATCAACATCATATAGTTTTAAGAATACTAAGGAGGGAAGTGAAACTTTGTAAACAAAATTAGAAGTGATTTTTACAAACTCTTCGGTTACAATCTTAAGTAGTCGCAGTACAATGCCAACGAACACCAGTAGGAAAACTGGAAGAACAACGTTTATAATAAACAACAAATCTTGAAATAAGTCTTGATTCATTAACACAACTTTTTGAAATGATATTTAAAACTACGAATTTTATTTGTTATCTATTGTTATCTAGTAGAAGCCCAACTTTTCAAAAAAGTTGGGCTTCTGCGTCCGAGTGTGCCGATCATTAATCGCCAAAAATAATTTTATATATTTCTATCTACTGATTTATTTTCTATATTTTTTTATTGTTTAATAAAATTGGTGGTCAATGGAAGAATTTACCTTACTCTCCTGGAACGTAAACGGAATTAGAGCAGTTGCCAAAAAAGGTTTTCTTGAGTGGTTTAAAAATGAAAATCCCGATATACTTTGTCTGCAAGAAACCAAAGCATGGGAAGAACAGTTGGATGAATCACTTACAAAAGTTGAAGGTTATCATTCATACTTTTCTCAAGCATATAAGAAAGGTTACAGCGGAGTAGTTACATATACAAAAGAAAAACCAATAAGCGTTAATAAAGGTTTCGGTATAGAGGAGTTTGATAACGAAGGAAGAATTGTAATTACCGAGTTTAAGAAGTTTACTCTATTCAACATTTATTTCCCGAATGGCAAACAGAGCAAGGAACGATTAAAATACAAACTCGATTTCTACGAAGCTTTTCAAAAATATGCCGTGGATTTATTGAAACAGGGAAAGAAGATTATAGTTTGCGGCGATGTAAACACCGCACACAAAGAAATAGATCTCGCCCGACCAAAAGCAAACGAAACTGTATCGGGATTCTTGCCGGAAGAACGTGCTTGGATGGATGGATTTTTCGATGCTGGTTTTATTGATACTTTAAGAATGTTTAACGACAAACCTGAAGTTTATACATGGTGGGATGTTATCACTCGTTCACGCGAAAGAAATGTCGGCTGGAGAATCGATTATTTTTTTATAAGTGAAAATCTTAAAAAGAATATAACCGATGCATTCACAATGCCGGGTGTTATGGGCTCGGATCATTGCCCGGTTGGGATTAAAATTAAAATATGATATTACTTATTCCCATCAAATTATTAGATATTATCGAATAGATATTTGTTTTTATTACTCTGAATTAATGTCGATTCGGATTTTATTTGATATAGTTTATTATTCCAGTGAAAACCCATTTATGTATACTATAACTTGAGTACAAATTAACAACTACTAACCATCCTCTGGATTCATAAAATGCAATTTGCATTAATATAGATTAATTCCAAATTTGTTATTAGAAAAACACTAATCCGTCAGTAACACGACAAGTGATAAATCTACTAATATTTTCTGAGGGCTTGACCGCAGCCTAACAATAAAAAAATCTAAGCAATCTCTCTATCCAAAAAAAAAGCCGCTACAAGAAGTTTTTGTAAGCGGCTTCAAAAAACAATTTATAAATTTTACTTCAGCATCATAACTTTCATTGATGATAGAATTTTATCTGTCTCCAATCTTATTATATAGATTCCGCTGCTTAATCGATTTCCAAAGTCATTTGTCCCGTCCCATATTGCTCGATGTTTTCCCGCTTCTTTTATATTGCTAACAAGAGTTTTAACTTTCCGTCCTAATACATCGTATACTATTAATTTGAGTAACGTTTGCGTAGGGACATCATATTCAATTGTGGTTGACGGATTAAACGGATTCGGATAATTTTGATATAAAGAAAATACGTTTGGTATTTCATCTTCCGGATATTTTACATCAGTTGCACCTTGCGTTGTAATTACACGGACACCGTCAACACCAACATAATCACCGTCATTGCCTAAATACCGCCAAGCAAGTTTAACGGATTGATTGTTATATGCGGATAGGTCTATAGATCTGCTTCTCCAACCCCATGGCTGCCCATCGTTTTCAGCCGTCCATATTTGTGTATAATTAACTCCATCGGTAGAAATAAGTAAACTAATAGTAGCAGCCGACAGCCAATCCGTGCTATATCCCGCATAAAATTCTACCACACTGTTAGTACCTAATGTAAGGGATGGAGTAATTAACCATTCGTTTTGGTTTTCTGCAACCCATGGACATAATGCTGAGGCGATACTGGTCGGATCAATTGTATTAAAATTATGATTTGTTACATTACCCTGCAGCCATGTATTGTTTGCATTAGTAATCGTTCTCTGCCATCCTGCCGGTGGAAATTGTCCGTCAAAACCTTCCTGTAAGAGTGTTACCTGAGTTCCGCCTCCCCCTCCTCCTGATGTGTTTTGAACTGCTGCAAGAGCATCAACTTTACCGTATCCGTATGTGTTATTAGAACTACTTTCTGTATAACTATCTCTTCTTGCAGTTGATGTTAATGTGGAATAAACCTGATCATAATCAAGTGTACTATTTCTCTGAAGCATTAACGCTACAACGCCGGTGACATGCGGTGATGCCATGCTTGTGCCCTGCATTTTCTGATGTTTACCGCCAAGAATAATGTTGCTACGCGGTGTTCCACCTGAACCAATTGTTAAATCATTCGAAAAAGCAGCAACAATAACCTCACCTGGAGCGGTAATATCGGGTTTTAGCCTTCCGTCTCTTGACGGTCCTATACTGCTGAATGAAGATATAGTATTAATTGTAGGACTTCCACCCTGTATTCTTGTAACACCGTCTATATCAATCCATTGTGTTTTTGTAACATAAGAACCGACACATATTAATTTTTGAGCAGTTGACGGCATTCCGATTGATCTGTTATTATCTCCGGGATATATACCGTTTGCAGGATTACTATCTGTTGTAAAATAACCTCCGGTAGCAATCCATGCGTCAAAAGTTCCGGTACCGAATGTATAAAGACTCCAGTAAACAGCTCCGAGATCATATAGCCCGTTACCGTCTTCAATAAGAAATACAGCTCTACGTGCACCGTTATTCGGGTCTGATGTTGTTGTTGCATCTATAGTTACTATCGCATATGTAGTGCCATTAACAGTAAATGATAAATCTTCTACTTTGTTACCCGGTGATATTGGAGAAGTAGCCCCAATAAAATTCAAACTTTTGTCGTATGCAGCTATTCCAACGCTAATACTACCGGAATTATACCACATATCAACTGCCGACATTGAACTACCGGAAGGAACAACCCAAAAAGTTTGATTTGCTTCGTTAATAGATGAACCGCTTGTAGTGTAACTGAGATGAATAAAATCATTTCCTTCGTTACCTGCCGCTGCCACGATAATTTTTCCTGAACCAGTAAGCGCACTTAAAGATTGTTCGTAAAGACTCGTTCCATCATGCGGTCCAAAATGTCCACCAAGACTTAAATTAATAACCGCAGGTTTACCCGCAGCATGTGCTTTTGTAAAAATATAGTTGCAGCCGTTAATTACATCAGTGTCGTAAAATCCCGCTACATCACGAAAACCTTTAACAAAAATAATATCCGATTTGGGAGCGATACCGGTATATGTTGTGTTAGCCCCGCCATTACCCGCAGCAGTTGAGGCAACGTGTGTACCATGCCCGCCTCCGTCATCTCCGTCTATTTGAAAGCATTGTCCGGCATCAATTTGTGATTTTGTATATTCTCTGCCGTAATTATACCCGGAAGGAGGATTTGAACTTCCCGACATATCCCATAAATATTGAATTCTGCTTCCTTGAGAATTATAAAAATCAGCATGTTCCCAATCAATACCCGAGTCCACAACGCCAACAATTACACCTTCACCTTGATAAGGTTGAGATAATCCTGTGCCGCTATGAACTTGATTTGCTTTTATTTCAGTACGGCTTGCATCAAGTAAGGGATAGCTTATAGAACTTGCTTCGATATATTCAACTTCATCTAAGAGTGCTAATTCAGGAATTGAAAAAATATCCAATTCTCCTGTAACAATATTTCCAATCTTGGATTGAATACTTCCACCGGTTTCGCTAATTAATAATTCAATATTGTATAAATCCGTTGTCTTTATAAAAACCGGAACAGTAATACTATTATCAACCGTTTGTATGAGTGGAATACTTTTATATTGTTTTATAAAATTCTCATCATCGAATGATTGAAAACTTTTCTCCTTAATGGCTTTATTTACTATGATTCTTAAATCAGGAGAAACTTTATTCTCCCAATCGAAAGATTCGCTTTTTGTCAACTCGATTATTTTTGATTCTTCAACGGATAACCGTTGATTAATACCGATTTTTTCCACCCGTTGACCAAAAATTACCGATAATGATATAACTACAGTAAATAACAGTTTTGTTATTGTACTCATATTAATCACCTTTTAATTTAAGTTGTTAATTAAAATGGTTTACGTTCGATAGAAAGTTCTAAGCTAACAATATATTCAAGACGGGTTAGTTCCTTTATTTGATCAGCCTTACCCGAAGCAGTAAATATGTCGCCAATTAGTGTCTGAATTTCAATTCCAAGATTTTCGATTTCCGTTCTAATTTCCTGATTGATGGGAATACTGCATTTGCCTATAAAATCAGTTCTTTCGGATGAGGATTCTTTCTGTAGTGAGTTTACTTTTTGGCGAAGCAAAGAGTCCATTTTCTCTTCATTAAAATTATTTGATGAGCATGAAAGCATTAATAAGCTAATGGTAAAAAGGAAAATAATAGAATTGTACATATACCCTCCGCAGAATAAATCTATAATCTTTTTTTATTCTATGCTTCAAAGTATTCGGAGACACATATATTTTTATTGAATTGATATCTATGAGAGAAATCTATCAAAAGAAAGAATCTCTTCAAAGAAGAATTTTTTATAAGTGAGGAAAAGCACTGAGTTTAGATTATTCCCCTCAATAATTGTTTGATTAATGTTAAAAAATATTTCCGTCTATATAATTGTCTTGATTGAAATAATCCTACAAAATTTTATATAAATTATACGGAAAGAAATTTTAATTATTACCGAGGTGTTTATGAAACCAAATAGAAGAGATTTTATAAAGAAAACAGCTATAGCCGGAACCGGTGCCTTGCTGTTTGGCTGCACTGATAATGAAAAAATAAAATCGGTTAATGTTAATTTTAATAAAACTTATAAGTGGAGAATGGTAACAGCATGGGCGCCCCATTTTCCGTTACTTGGTGAAAGTGCCGATGATCTAGCAAAAAGTATCGAAATAATGTCCGGCGGAAGAATTAAAATTCAGGTTTATGGCGGTGGTGAATTAGTCCCCCCGTTAGAAGCATTTGATGCGGTTAGTCAAGGAGTTGCAGAATTGGGTCATGCAGCTTCTTATTATTGGGCAGGGAAAACGCCATCCGCACAATTCTTTACAAGTCTTCCGTTTGGAATGAATACACCCCAAATGAATGCATGGTTATACCACGGCGGCGGGATTGACCTTTGGCATGAAGCATACACGCAGTTTAACCTAATGGCTTTTCCTTGCGGTAATACTGGCGCACAAATGGGAGGCTGGTTTAACAAGGAAATAAATTCCATCAACGATGTGAAAGGTTTAAAAATGAGATTTCCCGGAATCGGAGGCAAAGTTATCAACAAAGCAGGTGGAACTGCCGTGCTTTCCGCCGGAAGTGAAATTTATACGAACCTTGAAAGAGGTGTAATTGATGCAACCGATTGGATCGGACCTTATCACGACTATTTAATGGGATTTCATGAAATTGCTAAATATTATTATTACCCGAGCTGGGCTGAACCAACCGGAGTAATTGAATTACTAATTAACAAATCCGCATTTGAGTCACTTCCTGTTGATTTGCAATCAATTGTTAAAGAAGTCGCATCAATTCAAAATGCGAAGCTAACCGGTTTATTTAAAAAGAGAAACGCAGAGTACTATTATAAAATTAAGAATGAAACAAAAGTTCAATTCAAAAAATTTCCCGAAGATGTTTTAAACAGCTTTAGAGAATTTTCAAAAGAAGCAATAGAAGAAATTGTTCAAAGTGATCCGATGAGTAAGAAAGTTTTTGAATCATACAAGAAATATCACGAATTGTTTTACAGTTGGGATGATATAGTTGAACCAAACTATCAACCGCTATAATAATTATTGTTTAAGAAAATTCGGAAACCATAAAGCAATTTCGGGGAATAGTATTATTAAGAAAAGTGCAAACAGTTGAATAGCAACGTAAGGCATAATCCCTTTATAGATATGAGAAGTTTTTACTGAGGGTGGAGCAACTCCTTTTAGATAAAACAGAGCAAATCCAAATGGCGGAGTTAAAAAGGATGTTTGTAGATTTATTGCAATCAATATACCTACCCATAATAAATCAATACCGAGATGAACAAATATTGGGGCAACCACCGGAACAATTATAAATGTTATTTCAATAAAATCGATAAAGAAACCCGCGACAAAAATTATTAACATAACTATCAAAAGAAAATGATGCGGTTCAATTCCCGAAATAAGTTCTGTTAAATATCTATCACCACCCATTCCTCTAAAGACCAGACCAAATGCCGATGCACCAACCAGGATTAAAAATGCCATACTTGTTAAACGAGTTGTTTGTACCATAACATCGTTTAGAGTTTTCAAAGAAAATTTCTTTCTGAAAATTGTAAGAAGGGTTGCACCAAATGCACCGATAGCTGCAGCTTCTGTTGGGGATGCAATACCGGCAAATATTGAACCTAATACCGCAATGATTAATACAACCGGGGCTATAAATGCCCCAACAATTTTTTTATACATATTACTTGTTCTAAAAATTTCAAGATCCTCCATAGGCATTGCAGGTAGATCTTTGGGATTTAAAAACGTTGTCAAAATTATCCATCCTAAATAAAGAGCTACAAGAATAAATCCCGGAATAACTGCTGCCATAAATAAATCACCAACCGAAATATTTAAAACACTTCCTAGAAGAACCAAAACTATACTTGGAGGTATGATCTGACCTAATGTACCCGAAGCGGAAATTATGCCACATGCACTTTTCGGGTTATACCCGCGTTTAAGCATAGTAGGTAAACTCAAAACTCCCATAGTCACAACAGTTGCACCTACAATCCCGGTTGCTGCAGCAAGCATTGCGCCGACTATCAAAACCGAAATCGCAAGTCCGCCTTTTAGTTTTCCGAATAGTAAAGCCATTGTTTCTAAAAGATCTTCGGCTAAACCGGATTTTTCAAACATCACCCCCATGAAAATAAATAAAGGTACGGCTATCAATATATAATTATTCATTATTCCCCAAATTCGAAGGGGAAGAAGATTGAAAAATTCTATTCCGAATGTAAATAGCCCGAAGATTATTGAAGCTCCGCCCAATGTAAAGGCAACAGGGTATCCTGTCAGTAGCAGAAGTAATACAACAATAAAGAATATTATAGGACCGGCATCCAAAATTAATTCTCTCTCCTGCTTAACATTTTTATTTTTACAATTGACCTAAGAATTAAAGAGATTCCCTGAAGTAATACAAAGAAAAAAGATATGGGTAGAATAGCTTTTAATAAATAACGAGCCGGTAATCCCCCCGGATCGGGCGAGGTTTCGCCAATTTGGAATGATGTGAATACAAAATATCTTGATGCATATATAATGATTAAGCAAAACGGCAGTAAAAAAACAATTGTACCTACAAGATCAATTATTGCACGAGATCTTTCGGAGAGTTTTGAATAAAAAACATCAACTCTAACATGCTCGTCATACTTCAGTGTATAAGCAGCAGCCATCAAAAAGATAATTGCAAATAAATGCCATTGAAGCTCCTGAACAGCAACACTGCTGGACTTGAATACATAACGGGTTATAACATCATAACAAACCAAAACAACTAAAATAATTGTCAGCCAAGAAATGTTTCTGCCAATCCTTTCATTAAGCCTGTCTATTTTAACAGATATCTTCTCTAGCATAAATGAACAATTAGTAGCTTTATTTTTATAAAGTAAGTATAAAAACTTAGACATTTTTGTGCAAATACGTTATATTAATATATAAGACAAAAAGCTCTTATAAACGATTTTCTGCGACTGATTGTCTTTAGGATTTTATAATTCTTTTTATGGATTATTGATGCCAACCAAGAAAAAATACGAAAATGAAATTCATGAACTTCTTCGATATGGTTTTCTTGATAATTTTGGTAATGTTGACAATGTTAAATTTCTCCTCAGCCCTTCCAGCATAATTCTTTTAGGTGATCATACTCAATACAACGACGGAATACTAATCTCATCTGC
>DSBF01000516.1 GCA_011049495.1 Ignavibacteria bacterium | reverse complement strand
CTTTAAGGCTCTTTGCGCTTGTGCTAAAACTTTCTTACTGTCTTTTTCATGAACCATACGATACCACAACTCAGGATCTTGTTTATAATCATCCGAAGTATACCCGGTTACATTAACACAGCCCAAACCATGAAATGTATCAACAACTTTTCCGTTCTCTATTTTTACCGTATAAATATAATCGGTTAAAAAATTGATAAGCCGTTCGTATCTTTTTTCTATTTGATAATCCATAGCCGAAACTTAATAATTAATTGTTTCATAAATATTTATAACGGTCTGCAATTGTCTCTCAAAATTATTGTGTAATTATTTAAGTAAGTATCAAGTTTTTTTAATCTGTACTGCATTATAAATCTTGGATGATCAAAAACTATTATTTTCTTAAAGAAATTTAATTCATCATTAATCTCTTGTAAGTATTCCGCGTTTTTCTTCCCGAACGAAATAACAACTTTATCGTTTGCACCAAAATCAATCTGCTGTTTGAAAGTCTTTATGATTTGCGGTTTTAATATTTTATAAATTTTTTGCGAATCATAGTAATTATAATTCTTCCCGTCTTTTATCAATGCTAAAGGATAAAGTGCAGAGATAAAGAATTTTGAATAGAATTTTTCCACTCCCCCGAACATATCTATTAATTTATAAACAAACCGGCTGGAAAGTTCTTGCTTTTTTTCGAGATCGTTTTTGATACCGCATTTCAATTCAAAATTTAGCGGATCGGTAAAAGCAACACCGGTTAATCCGCCGCCGAATCTGCCGGGATTAATACCCACAATAAATATTCGTTTGTTGCTATCGCTGTAAAACTTATTAAAGAACTTATTAACCAAAGAATAAGTAACCTCCGAATCGTATGGATTCATCACTCTTACCTTATTTGGCAGGTTGTTGGGTATTTCAAGATTTTTATAGAAGTTTATAACTTTTTCGGCAAACATTCAGAATCAACTATTGTTATAATTTTATTTTTGTCAAAGGTAAAAAGAAATTGAATAAATATTATCTTTGCATAAACATGAAAAGTAAGTATGAGTGCCGAATATAATTATCCCACTATAAGCGAAGACGCAAAAATAATTCGTCCGACCAAAGTAGAAGTTGATCTCTCTATTCTTAAAAAGAATTTTGAAGCGATAAAAAAACACGTCTCTCCGGCAAAAGTTAATATAGTCCTTAAAGCCAATGCGTACGGACACGGTTTAGTTAGAGTAGCAAAGTTATTAGAAGAAATCGATGCTGACTACCTGAGTGTTGCGGTTGTTGAAGAAGGAATACTCCTACGAAAAGCCGGAATAAATATGCCGATATTGGTTTTAGGCGGTGTTTGGGGTAATCAAGTTCCTCTTTTTATTAATTATGATTTGCATATCACGGCATCTTCGCTCGAAAAAGTAAAACAGATAAATAAAATTTCCGCCCAATTAAAAAAGAAAGCAAAAGTTCATATTAAGATTGATACCGGAATGGAGCGCATTGGTGTTCACTATTATAATTCGGAAAAGTTTTTAGAAGAAGTTTACAAATACAAAAATATTCTAGTCGAAGGAATTTATTCGCACTTTGCAAATGCGGACACAACTGATCTATCACATACAGAATTACAACTTGCAAGATTTCAAGAATCACTTTTCTTTTTTGAAAAACATTCAATTGAAATGCCGGTTCGTCATATAGCTAATTCCGGTGCTGTTTTACAAATGCCTGAAACATATTTGGATATGGTTCGCCCGGGAATTTTGTTTTATGGTGTTTATCCAAGCAAAGATTTACCAAGAATATTAGATGTTAAGCCGGCATTAACCTGGAAATCGCTTGTCGTATATTTTAAAGTAATTAAACCGGGTCATCCGGTTGGTTACGGATTAACTTGGCAGAGTAATAAAAATATCAGAGCGGTTACGGTCCCCGTTGGTTATGGGGATGGATATTTAAGAAGTATGTCACACAAAGCCAAAGTTCTGCTAAATAAAAAATTATATCCCGTAATCGGTTCAATTTCTATGGATCAGATTGTTGTGAACATTGGAGATAACAGCGCTTATAACGGTGATGAAGTTTTACTATTAGGAAGTGATGGCACAAACTCAATTACCGCAGAAGATTTAGCCGAATGGGCTGGAACTATTCCGTATGAAATTCTAACCAATATTAACACTCGCGTACCCCGAATTTATAAGTAATACAAAAAAATTCTTTTTTTTATTGCAACTTTATCCCTAAAATTTTGTTTTAATTGGATGCGACAACCAATTTGAGGTCGGAATGAAACATTTAATAATTGTCATTTTACTATTTATTTTTTTCACGGGATGCAGCGAGGGAAACATGAAAGATACTCAGATGAAATCTGAAAATATAAAATCCATAAGCGGAAAAGTTGAAATCGCCACATTAGCCGGCGGATGTTTTTGGTGTATCGAAGCACCTTTTGAATCTATTGACGGTGTGTTAAAAGTCGTCTCGGGTTATTCAGGTGGATCGGTTGAAAATCCGACTTATGAACAAGTTACAAGTGGTACAACGGGACATAAAGAAGCGGTTCAAGTTTATTTTGATCCTGAACTAATAAGTTACTCCGAAATACTCGATGTGTTTTGGAAGCAGCTTGATCCAACCGATGCAGGAGGATCATTTTATGATAGAGGTTCTCAATATGAATCGGGGATATTTTACCACAACAATAAACAAAAACAAGTAGCCGAAAAATCCAAAAATGATTTAGAAAAATCGGGAATTTTCGATAAACCAATTGTGACTAAAATTGAAAAGTTTACCACTTTTTATCCTGCCGAAGAATATCATCAAGATTATGCGGAGAAAAATCCTCTTCATTACAGCAATTACAAAAAAGGATCGGGAAGAGAATCATTTATAAAAGCGGTATGGGGAGATGAAAACATCGATCAATATATTCGTAATGCAAAGGATGAAAACATTAAAAAGAGTTTAACAGAACTTCAATACAATGTAACACAAAAGAATGCTACTGAACCTCCATTCAAAAACGAATATTGGGATCATCAAGAAGACGGTATTTATGTTGATATCGTTTCCGGTGAACCGTTATTCAGTTCAAAGGATAGATTTGAATGTGGAAGCGGATGGGTAAGTTTTACTAAACCAATCGATACAAGATTTACACAGAAAAGAGAAGACACCTCACATGGGATGAATAGAATTGAAGTGCGAAGTAAAATTGCCGATTCACATTTGGGACACGTCTTTTATGACGGACCCGATCCGACAAACTTAAGATACTGTATTAATTCTGCATCGCTAAAGTTCATTCCTAAAGATAAAATGAAAGAACTTGGTTACGGAGAATATTTGTGGTTGATTGATTAGAATTTTTTTAAAGCCCGGGATTTCGAAAATCCCGGGGTTTTTAAAATCGCTTAAAACAACTAATCTTTGAATTGGCTCATAAACACTTCGGTTTCGTTTTCCCGTCTTTGCTTTTCCATTATATACTGCAGTTTCGATCTTCTTTCGCGCATCCAGTTATTAACCTCTATTCGAAGTAGAAAACAATATAAATAAAACAGCGCCAGAACAATTAGATGCCCTGGGAAAAAGAATGTAACCGAAAAATGTAAAATTGTTGACAAGATAAACGGAATAACAATCAAAATAAAAAAGAAAACTATCCAGCCATTTTTATTTTCTTGATGAAGAACATAAATCATAAACGGTGTGAAAACTATTGCAGCTGCAATAAGAAAAAAGATAAGAAAGCCTGCAAAAAATGAGATAAGGAATAAAGCTGAGCCCGCAATTTCGTAGTTCAAGTATTTGCTTAACCTGGTTAGATTTGTATTTGACAAGCGGATTTCTATTTCATTCATAATACAAACTTAACCCGAAGGTCGAAAAACAAACGACCTTCGAGTTATTTAATTATTGTTTTAATTCAAACCTCTTCTTTCAAGCAACGGTTCAATTGCCGGTTCTTGACCACGGAATTTTTTGTAAAGTTCCATCGCATCATCGGTACCGCCTTTTGAAAGAATAAACTCTCTATACTTATTTGCCAACTCTTGATTATAAACATCTCCGGTTTCTTCAAATGCTGCAAATGCATCTGCATCGAGAACTTCAGACCAAATATAACTGTAATAACCGGCAGAGTAACCGCCTGCAAAAATATGATTGAAATATGTGCTTCTGTATCTCGGTACAATTTGTTTAATCAAACCTATCTTATTCATTGATGCATTTTCAAATTCAATAGCATCGTGCTCAACGGCTTTGGTTAATGTATGCCAATCCATATCCAAAAATGAAGCGGCGAGATATTCAACAGTTGCAAATCCTTGATTAAACTTACCGGAGTTATCAATTTTTTGAATTAATTCACCGGGAATCGGTTCGCCGGTTTCATAATGGAATGCATAGTTTTTTAGTACATCGGGATGCATACACCAGTTTTCCATTACCTGTGAAGGAAATTCGACAAAATCACGCGGCGTTGATGTCCCCGATAATGTTGGATAAACAGTATTTGATAACAAACCATGAAGAGCATGTCCAAACTCATGGAATAACGTATTGACATTATCTATTGAAAGCAGTGCAGGTTTATCTGCAGTAGGTTTTGAGAAGTTACCGACGTTATAAATAATCGGGGTCTGATATACCCCGTCTTTATCAACATGTTGTTTGCGGAATGAACTCATCCATGCACCGCCTCGTTTGCTTGCACGAGGGAAATAGTCGGTATATAAAATACCAATGTGGCTTCCGTCTTTATCTTTTACTTCAAAAGTTTTTACTTCCGGGTGATATTTTGTTATGTCATCTCTTTCTTCAAATGTAATACCCCACAATCTAGTCGAAAGATCAAACACACCTTTAATTACATTAGTTACTTCAAAGTAAGGACGGAGTTCCTCTTCATCTAAATCATATTTTGCTTTTTTAACTTTTTCACTGTAATACCACCAGTCCCACGACTCTAATTCAAAATCATGTCCTTCATCGTAGATCATTTGCTGCATATCATCGCGTTCTTGTTTTGCTACCTTAAGTGCAGGCTCCCAAAGCTTATTTAGTAGTTCATAAACTGCTTCCGAAGTTTTTGCCATTCTTTCTTCCAATACAAAGTCAGCATGAGTTTCGTAGCCTAACAGATTAGCTCTTTCGACTCTTAATGCTGCCATTCTCGATAGTTTTTTCTTGTTGTCTAATTCATCATTATTATCGCCTTTAAGAATATAACCTTTGTAAAGTTTTTCTCTTAAGTCACGTCTTGTTGAATAAGTTAAGAAAGGATAAAGACTTGTTCTTTGAATTGTATAAACATACTTGCCTTCGTAACCTTTATCTTTGGCTTCGTCCGCACCAATTGCGATAACGCTTTCGGGTAAACCATCGAGATCGCTTTCTTCAAGAACGAGTTCAAATTTGTTTGTTTCCTTTAGAACATTTTCCCCGAATTCAAGTGAAAGAAGAGAGAGTTCTTCATTAATTTTTCTGAACTTCTCTTTTGCATCATCGGTTAAATTAGCACCACCTCTTACAAAACTTTTGTAGTATTCATCAAGCAGTCTCGCTTGTTCTGTATTCAGATCAAATTGGTCTTGATTTTCATAAACGGTTTTAATTCTTGCAAACAATTCGGGATTAAGTTTAATATCGTCATTATGTTTAGAAAGCATTGGCGATACTTCTTTTGAAATTGCCTGCATTTCATCGTTTGTCATAGATGAAAGCATTGCAAAGAAAACATTTGATACTTTTGTTAATAAAGCATCGCTGTATTCCAAAGCAACAATTGTATTTTCGAAAGTCGGTTCCTCGGTATTGTTAACAATAGCATCGATTTCTTTATTTTGTTCTTCAATACCCGCTTTGAAAGCCGGCAGGTAATGCGCTTGTTCAATTTTATCGAATGGGGGTGTACCGAAAGGTGTATCCCACTGTTGAAAAAACGGATTGCTGTTTTGCGAAAAAGTCATAAAAAACACTCCACTGATAAGAATAAAAAAACTTAGTTTGTTCATAAATTACCTCTGATTTTATTTGAATCGAATTAAGTGCGGTAAGTTAAAAAATTTTGGGGAAAGTCCTTAGAAAAACCCACATAATAAAAATTAGAAATTAATCTCAAACTCCAATTTTGCAATAGATTGCATTCGCCATTCATCCGAGAAAAGATGGCTGTCGGCTATAGATAAACCGAAGTTGAAAAGAGAAATTTTATAATTAATTCCGGCTAACAAATATATGGCTCTTAATTTTTCATTAAGTCCCAGTATATTTTCTTCATTGTTACGGTCTGTTGTAAAAAAACCGAATGATGCTTTGAGCTCTTCATTAAAAGAATATAATCCAGTAAAAGAAAGTTCTACTTGATTTTTGAGATTTGAATTTACATCGCTCCACAATAAATAATTTACAGTAGAATACAAACTAATATTATTAATGAAATCCGCCGATAAGTCAAAGCTAACCTTAGCAGGAAAATTTGCAGAATAGATTAATGAAAATTGAGAAGAAGAAAAGTTCGGATTATTATTTAAGTTTTTATCCGAATGAACTATTGTTTCTTTCATATTGATATTACTCTCATAAAGTATTCCAACAGAAAACGATTTTTTGATATCTATCACATGATTAAACAAAACACCAAAAGCCCAATTATAATTTTCGGATTTAACATCAAAGGAATAACTTAAAAGTTCTTCGTGATAATCTAAGCTGTTTCTCGTTAGTCGAGCACCAAATACCAAAGAAGAATTCTCTATAAATAAATTATCAAATAAATAAGAAGCGGAAACCGAATAACTTAATACTTTTGTTTTCATAATTGGCTTATAATACTCACCCGTTCCGTCGGGGAATTCGACGGTTGTTATCGGAACTCTATCAAATTCAGCAGATGAATTATACTTTTGATTAAATACTAATCCGAGTCTAAAATTTTCATAAGGAAAAACAATCCCAATTGATTGCGGTAACTCATTTGAAATTCTTTTATGCCCAATACTTGCAAGATATGCTTCTTTTAATTTCGTTTCGAAATGATAACTGCCGCCGAAACTAATTTTATTAAAGTGAATCATAGAAGTTGGATTTGTTGTTCCGATGTTAGAAACGGAATTATTAATATTAGAAATTCCTAATGAATTCAAATTAGTTAAAACAAATCCTTGTGATAAATAAAGGACATTGTTTTCGGGGACTTGAAGTTGCGCGAATGAAGTACTGCTTATTAAGATGAATAGAAAAATTACTATTTGTTTTTTCATTATTAGTAAACCGATTTCTGAACGGGGAAATATATTCCAAAATTATTCTATTGGAATGCTTATTTCAAGGAGAAATAAATTTCGATTAAGATAATGGCTAATGAATTGAAATTATTTAGAAAATCGCCGTAAAAATTTCCAGGCTTCAACAACACCCTCAATATCACGGTTTTGATTCCCTAATAATTCTTTTTGATGAGAGCTTAGTAATCCATACTTAACGGAAGGAACAACGTGTCCCGAATTTGTGATAACATAAAATACAACCGGCGGATTTGCGAGAGGTCGGTTAAATTCATTTTTAATAACTCTTGAATTATCATCCGGGTTAACATCTTCGTGATATTTATTTGTCCGTTTTAGCGGATGCAGATCATTGAGATTGACCCAAAAATTTAAGGTCTCTTCGGCAGATAAAACACTTCCGCGTTCTCCTGTTATCATCCCGCCATCAAAGGGAACAAAAGGATCATCGGTACTATTCATTATAAAGATGGGTAATGATTTTACCGGTTGAGTGCATTCAGAATCAACAGGTAGGTTTGCAAAAAATACAGCCGCCCCGGAAAGAACATCTCCGAGTTCAATTGCAAGTCGATAGACCATCATTCCACCGTTACCGATACCGGCGGCGTAGATTTGTTTCTCATTTATCTTAAGGTTTTCAATCGACCAATTAATTAGTTCTCTAATAAAACCAACATCATCTGTATGAGGTAATTGTTCGGGTTCAATATTACTTTTTCTGCAGTCATTCCACTTTTGATTCGTTCCAAAGGCATCACCGTTAATTGGATTTACGCCGTTAGGAATAACTAATATAAATTTTTCTCTCTCGGCAAGATTAGCCCATTCGTTGAAACCATCGCCGGTATTAAATACATTTTCCATACCACTGTTTGATGTATGAAATATTAAAACAAGCGGTGTCTCGTTCTGCAGTTCGCGTGGAATAAAAATTCTGAAGTGTCTTTCTAGTTTATCAACCTCAATTGATTCGTAATGCCAACCGAAGGAATAGTTTCGTTGGGAAAACAAAGTTGAAACGATGATTAACACTAAAGAAAATAATTTTATGAATTCTTTCATTTACTCAAATAAATTTTAGCTGAAAGATATATCACGAAAACTAAATGGCAAATACCCAGTTTGGGTAGTAATATTATTATCTCATGTTACGCAAAATCTAGAAAATCGCATGTATAAAGCCCGCCTTCCTTAGTACTAAGTACGGCGGACAGGCGGGAATCGCTTTTAGATGTCCGATTAAGGCATTCGGGCATGACACAAGAGTAAATTAACTTAACAACTAAATTTTCTGCACAACAAAAAACGAATACCCGTAATAAGCAGAATACTTTTTGTGCATTCCCATTTCAAGCGATTCATTTTCCAAAATTTGTAGTGCTTCTTTATCGGTAGAGTATTTCTTTTTCAGTGTATTGATT
>DSBF01000331.1 GCA_011049495.1 Ignavibacteria bacterium | reverse complement strand
GTATTATGAAAGAAATGAGAGGTAAAACAATAATCTGTTTGGAAGATAATTCTAATTCGAGTAGATATTGTCCTCCAATAACAAAAAGAAGTAAAGCAACTACAAAGAGATATCGAATTTTAATGAACCATAAATTTCGAGTTCTAATAGCATTCCAAAATTCATCGTAGTGATGCGCCCATTTGGGAACAAGGACAATCATATTCAATCTCACATTTTTAACAGAAGAACTAAAACTTGGAATTGCTTATCTGACATTAAATATATTGATATCCTTTTATAATGTAAATAGAAATTGGATATAATATAATATGATGTCAGAATTAATAAATAAAAAAGAGAGGAAGTCTTATCTCCCTCTCATTTCTTAAGCGATGTATTTTCCTCTAGGAGTATAATGTGTATGCAGTAACTTATGCGAAATGTGCCCGCAAGGACCATCTGTCAAGAAATCATTATAGAGGTCAAGTACATGCTTATTTTCGTGTGATTTTCTTATTGGTAATGATGCATCTTCATTATAAATAGCTTCGGCACGTTTAGCTCTAATTTCCTGAGAAGTTGGAATAGGCTGACCACCACCGCCTAAACAACCGCCAGGGCATGCCATAAATTCGATAAAGTGACATTCCGAGAATTTACCACCTGCTTTAATATCTTCCATTATTTTCTTTGCATTTGCAGTACCATGTGCAATTGCTACTTTCAATGTTGCTCCTTTTAGCCAATCCCAATTAGGAACAAGCGGTTTAAGTATTTCCGGAACCGGTCCAACTTTTTCGATCGGAAGTTCAGCGTATCGAATTCCTTCAAAACCTCTAACCGGAACAATATTCATATTTTCAAAAACATTTTCCACCTTAACACCGGTAACAAGTTCAATAATAGTTCTTAATGCTGCTTCCATTACACCGCCTGTTGCCCCGAAAATTAATCCCGCACCCGAAGCATCTCCGAACGGATCATCAAAATGAGTTTTCTCCATTTCAGGTAAGTAGATACCAGATTCTTTTATCATCTGAGCAAGTTCTCTTGTAGTTAAACCATAATCGACATCCTTATAACCGGAATCAACCATTTCAGGACGGTTACATTCGTATTTCTTAGCAGCACAAGGCATAAGAGCAACGCTAACAATATTTGCAGGATCAATTCCTTCTTTTTGTGCATACCAAGTTTTTATTAATGCACCGAACATTTGCTGCGGTGATTTTGCAGAACTTACATGATCCAAATATTCCGGATAGAAATGCTCAATATATTTTACCCAACCCGGTGAACATGAAGTGAATTGAGGAAGAGCAATTTGTTTTTCTCCTTCAACAAGAGCTTTATATAATCTTATAATTAATTCAGTTCCTTCTTCCATAATTGTTAAATCAGCCGTAAAGTTTGTATCAAAAACTTTATTGAAACCGATTCTTCTAAGGGCTGTATTCATTTGACCGGTAAGTGAATGACCCGGACCTAATTCAAATTCTTCACCTATAGCAGCTCTCGGAGAAGGTGCTGTTTGAATAACTACATGTTTTGTAGGGTCATCAATCGCTTGCCATATTTCATCCGAAGGATCGTTGGCTTTAAGAGCACCGGTTGGGCAGCGGTTAATACATTGACCACAATTAATACAAATTACATCCGCTAAAGGTTTGTCAAGAAAAGTACCAATTCTTGTTTCATGTCCTCGATTAATTGATTCAAGAACTCCTACTTCCTGTAAATCGATGCAAGTTCTTACACATCTTTTACACAAAACACACTTGTTCATATCGCGTATAACTGAATACGAAGAATTGTCTTCTTCAAATAAAGGTTCACTAACGTGACCGAATGTAAACTTATCAACGCCATACTCTTTAGCTAGAGATTGTAATTCACAATTATTATTTCTAACACAAGAATAACATTCACCGTAATGTTCACTTAATAGCAAATCAATAACATGCCTTCTTGCTCTTCTTACTTGCGGAGAAGTTGTATGAATCTTTAACGAATGAGTTATCGAGTATGCACAAGATGCTTGCAATGTTCTCATACCTTCAACTTCTACCAAACATACACGGCAGACACCGGCTATACATAAATCATCATGATGACAAAGTGTAGGAATATGTATCTGGTTTTGTTTGCATGCTTCAAGAATTGTTGTACCCAATGGTACGGAAAATTTATTACCGTTAATTTCGATACTAACCATCGAACCAATGCCTTCAGAGGATTTTGGTTTTTCAATAGTATGCCCTTTTTGGCTTTCGGGAGCTCTGGTTTCTTTATTTTCTTTCATCATTTACCTCCCTTTCCGTTGTTGAATATTTCCTCTTTGAAGTTTTCCAAAATCGAAATAAATGGATTTGGAGATGATTGCCCCAAACCGCATTTAGATGATATGCGCATAGTTTCACCCAACTCTTTTAACTTATTTATATAATTGAAAGTGTATTCTCCTTTCTCAATCATTTCAACACCTTCAAGCAGTTTAACGTTACCGATTCTGCATGGCGTACATTGACCGCATGATTCTTCAACAAAAAATTCCATGAAGTTTTTTAGAACATGCAGCATATCACGCGATTCATTGAAAACCATAATTGAACCGCCTGTACCTAAATCTTCGTAACCTAATTGTCTATCAAATTGTGCTTTGGGTACACACAGACCTGAAGCACCGCCGACTTGGACTGCTTTAGTATTTTCGGCTTCAACAATTTTTAATAATTCATTTATTGTTGTTCCCCAAGGTAATTCATATACGCCGGGTTTTTTACAATCGCCGGAAACAGAAAATAATTTACTTCCGGTAGATTTATCTGTACCATGCTGAGAGTACCAAGCACCGCCTTTTGTAACTATATGTGCTACCGAGGCAAAGGTTTCTACATTGTTTACTGTTGTAGGTTTGCCGTTCAAACCGGTATTTACAGGAAACGGAGGTCTGTTTCTTGCTTCTCCTCTATGTCCTTCTAATGATTCAATCAATGCAGTTTCTTCACCGCAGACATACGCACCGGAACCAAGTCTAATAATTATATCGAAATCAAATCCTTTCTTTCCGAGTATATCTTTACCAAGCAAATTATCTTTTCTCATTTCTTCCAGATAATCTTGCAATGATTTCAACATATATTCATATTCACCGCGCAGATAAACAATACCTTCTTTTGCGCCTATTGCATAACCGCCAACAACCATACCTTCAAAAACTAATTCGGGATACTCAAGAAGAAGAACTCTATCTTTAAAAGTACCGGGTTCACCTTCATCTGCATTACAGATAACATATTTTTTATCGGATTTAGCAGCAGCGGTAAGCATCCATTTTATGGAAGTCGGAAATCCCGCACCACCTCTACCTCTTAGTTTAGATTCTTTTAATTCGAAGAGGACATCTTCTCTACCAATAGAGACAGCTTTTTTAACAGCATCTCCACGAGTATAATCTGAAAAGATAACTGCCCCTTCTCTTTTCACTTTATTTTCCATTTTCTCCTCTATTTTAATTTTTCCAAAATTTCAATTGCCTTTTCCGGAGTTAAATGGGAATAAACTTGATCGTTAACCAGCATAGCCGGTCCTTGATCACACATTCCAAGGCAGTTAGCATACTCCAGAGTAACTTTTTTATCTTTTGTAGTTTCGCCGAATTTAATTCCAAGTTCACGTTCAATGGCTTTGGCAACTGCTTCCTTACCAAACATATCACATGTAATTGTTTGACAAAGGCGTACTACATTTCTTCCCATCGGTTTGTGTGTAAGAAAAGAATAGAATGTTACGACACTATAAACTTCAACGGGATGAATATCTAATAATCTCGCTACTTCCTGCTGAGCAAAATCAGAAATGTACTTATGATTTTTTTCGATTCCCTGAAGAATAGGAAGGAGCGATGATCTGTCTTTACCGTAAAGATCTACCAGCTTACTGATCTCTTCGGATAAGGAATTTTTTTCCATTACAAGCATCTTCAACTCCTTAATTTTTGTTTAACAGTTTGTTTACTTTCTCAATTAATTCTTCAGGCGAAATCGGTTTTTCAACAAAATCGTCAACCGGGACCATATCGCTTTGTCCAAAATCATAACCGGTTGTTTTGGAAACGGATGTGTACATTAGTATCGGTGTTTTAACATTGTTCTTTCTAAATTTTTGAGCTAAGAAAAAACCATCATCCGGTTCATCCATCATTACGTCAAGAATAATTAGATCTGGATTGTTCTCCATAACAATTTTGTAACCATCATCAGGATTGCTAGCGGTAATGGTATCAAAACCATGAGATTTCAGAACTAACTTACTGGCTTCAAGGATGTCCGGATCATCATCAATAATTGCAATTAAGACCATTTTCATCTCCATGTTAATTAGTTGTTGTTATTTATGGGTAAGTAAATCGTAAATGTCGTTCCTTTACCATATTGACTTTCGACTTCAATCTTACCGTGATATGAATCGACAATTTGTTTTACTATTGTCAATCCGAGACCAGTTCCGCTTATTCCTCTTGTATGTTCATTCTTAACTCTATAAAATTCTTGGAATAATTTTTCTTTATCTTCTTCTTTCAAACCGATACCGGTATCTATAACTTTGACAATCAAATAGTTTTCATTTGACCCGGTTATGATACTTATACTTCCTTCTTCTTTATTGTACTTAACAGCATTGCTTAAAATGTTTGTAAACAATCTTGTTATTTCATTATGGTCGGCTTTAATTACCGGGACCGATTCTTCCATAACAAGGCTGAATGAGATACTACGTTTTTGTGCTTCAATTTCAAGCAGTTCAACTGTTGATTTGATTATTTCTTTTATGTCTAACGTAACAATTTCACGCTGCTTTGTTTTTAATTCCATTCTGGAAATATCGAGCAAGTCATTAACCAAATCGAGTAGGCTTCGTAATCTCACAATTGATCTCGATACAAAATCATTTTGCTGGTCTTCACTGATTTTTAAATTTTTATCGATGATAATTTTTAGAAAACCAAGAACGGCAGCAACAGGAGTTTTTAATTCATGTGCAACCATAGAAACGAATTGATTTTTTATCAGTTCAATTTTCTTCAGCTCGGTAATATTTCTAATTACAACAGCAACACCGGCAAGTGAGCCATCCGGATTTGGCACAGGTGATGTAATTGCTTCAATAAAAAGTTCGTTTTGAATAATTTCAATCTGAGTTGAATATGATTTTTTAATTAGTTCGTCACTTCCCAAATAATTATTAATTAAGTCAATAATTTTATCTGGAAGTTTGGATAGTAATTCTTTATTGTCTTTGGCTTCAACAATATTCAAATTATGGAATACGGAATTATTCCGGTAAACAACTTCACCTTGTTTGTTTATTACAAGAACACCATCACCAATTAAATTAATAATTGTACTTAGTCTGCTTCTTTCATTTGCCAGCTCAAGTAAATTAGCTTCTCTTTCCTTTTTTAATTGTTCCGATTCAAGTATCAATAACCTTTGAGCGTATGCTTTTTGCAGATTATAAAGTAATTCATCCGGCGTAAAAGGTTTGGGAATATAGCCGTAAGCTCCAAGCCTGGTAGATTCAATAGCAGTGTCATAACTTGCGTATGCAGTTGCAATTAAGCAAACAGTATTTGGTCTAACATTTTTAATTTCAGAAAGAACTTGAAGACCATCAATATCGGGCATTTTCAAATCTATAACAGCTAAGTCAAAATCGTTTTTAGTTCCCATATCAATACCCTGTGTACCATTTTCTGCTGTCTCAACGTAATAACCTTCCATTTCCAGCAGCCGCTGTGTACCAATGCGTAAACCTTTCTCATCATCCACAATCAAAACTCTTGGAGAATAATCCTTCAGCATCTTTTCTGCGTTATGTTCTTTTACATCTTTCATTTATATATCATATACTCTTATTCATCGAAATAATTTTCTAATTTTGAAATTAGTTCATCCACAACAACCGGTTTGTGAAGAATACCATCACATTTGATCCATTCTCTTTCTTCTTTTGTTTCGGAAGAGAATTTGAAGCCTGTATCGTAAGTGGCGGATGTAAGAATGAACACCGGAATCTTCTTCCCGTGTTCAGTCTTTTTAATTCTATGACAGAGCACAAAACCGGAATCGTATTCTTCCATAATTAAATCTATAATTGCTACATCAGGTTTTATTTTATTGAAAACTTCAAAACCTTCCTTGCCGGATTCTGCCGTAACAACATTAAACCCTTTTGATTCCATAAGAAGTTTATTTTGTTCAAGAAGATCTATATCATCATCAACAAGTAATATTGTTTTTATTTTATCTGAATGCTGCATCGTTTACTCCTAATTCATTTTTATATTTGACGTCTAAAATTTGCAAAGGTAATTTTATTGTGAAAACACTCCCGGAGCCTTCATTACTTTTAACAGAAATATCTCCTTTGTGCATTTTAACTATTCCGTAAGTAATTGCTAAACCTAACCCGGTTCCTTTACCCATTTTCTTTGTTGTAAAAAACGGTGTGAAAAGTTTTTTCATATTTTCTTGAGGTATACCGCAGCCGGTATCAATCACATCCACGATAATTGAGTTTTCTTCATTTCTTATATTTATTGTTAAATTCTTTGTTTCTGATTCTTCTAAAGCTTCGCAACCGTTACTTATTACATTTAAGAATACTTGTTTAATTTGCTCTTTATCTGCTGTTATAATCTTTGTTTCGGTCTGATCATTAACGTTTATTATAATGTCTTTGAAAGCAGGATTAATTCTAATTGTTTTTACTACTTCATCTATTACCGAAGGAATGTTGACCGAAGTTACTTTTAACTTACCGTGTCGAGCAAAATTTAAAAGGTTTGACACAATATTTTTACATCTATTCGCCTCTTCAATAATCATTGAGTAATCTTCTGCATTTGTAATCTCGCACTGTTTTGCTTCAATCTCACGTTTAAGCATAGATGCATATAGAATTATTGTACCAAGCGGATTATTTAATTCATGTGCAACACCGGCTGCAAGTTGTCCAATAGAAGCTAATTTTTCGGCACTTTGCAGTTGTTCTTGGGTATTTTTTAATTCTTTGTATGCATTTTCCAATTTTTCAATCAAGTAAGGAAGACACATGTCTTCTTCCGCCAAGTCTTTTGCAATTGCTATTGCATATTCTCTGCAACTTGGATAACCGCATGCACCGCAGTTTAATTCATCTTGTTTATCATATTTATTTGTTCTTGCTAAAATCTCTTTTATTTTTTCCTCTGTTGGCATCGGTCGTCGCTGCGATCTTGCATAAAAATTTCTTCTCAATTCAAGATTCCTGCTGTTATATATTTCACTTCTCCACTTTTTGTTGTCAAGGTTGTGAATGTATTTTTCAATAAACTCAATTACTTTTTCACGTCTTGAAAACAGATTTAGATTCGTATCTATTGCCGGACCATTTATGCAGCCTTCACAGAAAAGAATATCAACAAATTTTGATTTGATTTTATTCTCTGCAATGTCATTTATTATGTGCTGGACTTTTTCTTTACCGTCAACTACAATTACATTTCTTTCTAACACATCCGATGAAATATCGGCAGTTTTTAGTAATCCGCCGGTTAACGGGAATGATTTACCAACATTAGCATAAGGTGGATCATATTCTCCTTCATCAAGTAAATCAATATTTATATTTAGGTCATCAAAAATTTCTTTTAATTCGGTAAATGTAAGAACAGCATCAATTATGCCTTCCACTTCAGGATCAAGGATTTCACTTTTCTTCGCAACACACGGACCAATAAACACCACACTGCAATCATCGCCATAATTTTCTTTTAAGTATTTACCCATTGCAATCATCGGAGAAACTATTTTTGCAAGGTTTGGTACTAAATCAACAAAATATTTTTCGATATAATTATTGATTGCCGGACATGGAGAAGTGATTATCGTCTTTCCATTTATTTTCTCAAATTCTTCACGATAAAGTCTTGTAATTAAATCCGCTCCAAATGCAGTTTCACACACATGTGTAAAACCTATTTTTCTTAATGCCGTCGGCACACTTCCATAATTATCGGGGAATGAAGCTGCCAATGACGGAGCAATTATGGCAATAGTTTTATGTGAAGGTATTAGATTAAATAGAATTTTTTCTTTGTCACTTAATATTCTTTTTGCCTTTTGAGAACATACTTTCACACAGTGACCGCAGCTTATGCACCGCTCTTGAATTACAACGGCTTGACCACCTTCAACTCTTATAGCTGTTGCAGGACATTCACGGACACAGGAATAACATCTCTTACATCTTTGCGCTATTGTAGATACTATTCCTATCATTTTTCTTTACTTTCGTTTTAAGATACTTTTTCTATCTATGTAATTTGTATGTAATATTTCATGAGCAATGTGACTATTCGGTTCTTCTAAAAATTCATTATATAATTTTTGAACCGATTCATTTTCGTATGATCTTCTTGTTTTTGCATTTGCATCTATTTCATAAAGAGTTTGAACTCGCTTTCTAATTTTTTCTGGCTTTGCATGAATTGGTTGACCGCCGCCGTTTATGCAGCCTCCGGGGCATGCCATTACTTCGATAAAATGATGTTTTGAATCACCGTTTTCTATTTCATCCAATATTTCGCCGATATTTCCTATTCCATTTACAACTGCTGCGTTTAAGGTAATATCATCATTAATTTTTATGCTTTTTGATTTGACTTTATTTTCGGTACGAAAATCTTC
>DSBF01000473.1 GCA_011049495.1 Ignavibacteria bacterium | reverse complement strand
GGCGGAATTCAAAGCGCTAAGTTTGTTACGGAAAAACTTATTATTCTTCCAGGTAATAGGGGAGAACTAATTATTTCAAAAAATACCGGCGATAGTTGGTCTTTATTCGATACAAAAACTTTTATGAACTTTACACACATTGAAAAAACCAGCAACGGAAACATATTTGTAACTGCTGTCAATGGAAGAATATTGAGATTACAATAAAGGTACTGATTTGGATAAATTTATAATTGAAGGTGGATTTAAACTCGAAGGTAAAGTAAAAGCAAGCGGAGCAAAAAATTCTTCACTTGCATTAATGCCTGCTTGTTTATTGAATGACGGTGAAAATATTTTGTACAACACTCCGAGAGTTAATGATATTTTTACGATGAAAAAATTATTAACACACATGGGAGTTGATGTAGAATTTAATGAACATACTCTTAGAATTAACTCTAAGAATTTATCAACTCAAGTAGCTCCATACGAGCATGTAAAAAAAATGAGAGCATCTGTTTATGTTCTCGGTCCATTATTAGCTAAATATGGATTTGCTAAAGTTTCTTTGCCGGGTGGTTGTGCTTGGGGTCCCAGACCTATAAACCTGCATTTAGAATCAATGAAAAAATTGGGAGCAGATGTACAATTAGAAGAGGGATACATTATTGCCAAATCTAAAAAGCTGCACGGTGCAAAAATAAATTTTGATGTTTCTTCGGTTGGTGCAACCGGAAATGTTTTAATGGCTGCGGTTCTTGCTAAGGGAAGTACTATAATTACTAATGCAGCAATTGAGCCGGAAATTGTACAATTAACCGAAATGTTAATTCAAATGGGAGCACAAATTAAGGGGAAAGGAACATCAACTTTGGAAATTGAAGGAGTTGATTCCTTAAAAAATACTTCAATCAATACAATTTCCGATAGAATTGAAGCCGGAACAATTTTAATAGTCGGAGCAATAACAAAAAGTAAAATTGCAATTGAAGTATCAAACCCGGAGCATCTGAATTCTGTAATTGTAAAACTTGAAGATGCCGGTTGCAAAATAAAAGTTGACGAAAATTTAATAGAGATTGATGCGCAAAATATTGATATAAACAGTGTCGATGTTACTACAGCAATTTATCCCGGTTTCCCAACAGATATGCAAGCCCAATGGACTGCATTAATGGCTTTATCAAATGGAACTGCAACAATTACGGATACGATTTATATTGATAGGTTTAATCATATCCCCGAATTAATTAGACTGGGCGCCGATATAGAAACAATTCGAAATAATGCCGTTGTTAAAGGTGTTAAGAAATTGAGCGGTGCAAAAGTTATGTCAACAGATTTGAGAGCAAGCGCTTCATTAGTATTAGCCGGTTTAGCTGCTGAAGGAACAACCGAAGTGCTCCGTATTTATCACCTTGATAGAGGATATCAAAGAATTGAAGATAAGTTAACACAGCTTGGTGCATCAATTGAAAGAGTACCCACAACAGAATTCTAATATAAATTGTTACCTAAAATAAAAATCCAACTATTTATCGCATTATTTCTTCCAATAGTAATTTCTATATTTCTCCAATTTCTTCCGTTAACAAATACTACGGGTTTCGAGTTTTCTTTTATACTTTCGATTTGGTTATTTATATCGGGGGGACTAATATTTTTATCAAAACTTGAGAATAAACTAAAATACATTGTAATCACATCGGTTTTGTTGCTGCCGCTTATCATCTCTTTGGTTTCAAATATCTTTATTTCAGATTGTCCGCTTTCAATTGATGCTTTATTTTATTTTGTTCTATCTTTGCCTGCATTTTTGGTCGGTTACTTTTCTGCTCGGATAATAAATAACATTCAAAGAAAATATTGTGTCATTTCTTTTCTCACTCTTCTAATAGTGTTTTTATTCGGTTCTTTGTTTGAGGTTTATATAAGACCGCAAGTGTATTTCTTTAATATAGTATTCGGTTATTTACCCGGTACGATCTATGATGAAAACATTTCAATTACATCAACATTAATTTTTTATAGAATTTCATCCTTATTGTTGTTGTATTTTGTTCTAAAATTATCAGATAGTTCCAGATATAAAAAACCGTACGGCTTTATATTTATTCTAATAGCTGTTTCGGTTATATGGCTATTTTACATAAAACCTATTTTCGGTTTTTCTACTACAGAAGAAAAAATCAAATCTGAGTTAACTTTGGAATTATTAACAGAACACTTTAAAATTTATACTGATCCGAATATTGCTTACGATACAACTTCTTTAAAAAATCTTCATGAATTTTATTATTCAGTAAATGAGTCAAATCTAAAATTAGAAGATAAAAAAGTAATTACGTCATTCATCTTCAAAAACAGTGATCAAAAGAAAAGATTGTTTGGTTCGGCGAATGCAGATGTTGCAAAACCTTGGCTTAATCAGATTTATCTTGACCAATCAAGTTTTACAAATACTCTTAAACACGAACTGATTCATATACAAGCCGGTGAATTCGGTAATCCTCCATTTGATGTTGCTGCAGGACTTAACCCATCATTAATCGAGGGACTGGCTGTCGCACTCGAAAATAACTTTGATAATACCGAAATTGATTATGTAGCTAATCTCGCAATGCAGAATGGTTACGGTGAAAGAATCAGCAATCTTTTCAAAGGAATGAGTTTTTTCAGTAGTCTTCCTTCCACAGCATACATACTTAGCGGTTCGTTTATGAAATTTTTGTATAATGAATACGGCGTCGGTAAATTAAAAAACCTTTATTCAACCGGTGATTTTGAGAAAACTTACGGAAAACAAATTGATGAACTCGAAATAGAATTTGCAAACTTTATTGATAATAGAGGATTTGAGAACAATCCCGAAACAGCCAAACTCTATTTTGGAAGACAACCATTAATTCGAAAAAAATGTCCTAGGTTTGCAGCAAGAGTGGAAAATAAAGCTTGGGAAGATTTTAGAAACAAAGATTACAAAAGTTCAATGGAAAAATTTTCTTTTGTCCATAACTCAGTCGGCACATATTCCTCATTTAACGGAATTATATGGTCAAAAATTAGGTTAAATCAATATGAAGAGGCTTATGAATCAGCATTAGAGAAATTGCCTACTTTCAAGAATACTTCTTATTTTTACAATCTTAATTTTAGGATTGCAGAACTTGCTGCAATAAATAATGATTCAACTTTTTCTTCTGCTATTATTGATTCATTATTAAATTGGAATCCTTCGATAAGATATTATAATGAAGCTGTTATTCATAAGTTACTTTTACAAGAGGGTACTGAATTTTATTTAAATTATTTCTTTGCTGAAGTGAATAAGAAATTTGAAATGCTGCTTAACTTTAAAGAAAATGAAAAATACTTTCCTTCTTTAATACCAAGATTAATTGATTATGCCATGACTGATAGAGAAAATCAAAAACAAGTAGAGGATATCATTAAAGAAGTGAACTTATCATCTGATCGTGAGAATGTATATGCAGCTTATAAATTATCGCAGTATTATTTCAGCAAAAATCAATTAGAAGATGCTTTAAAGTATGCAGAGTTTGCGTGGAACAATAACTTTATAAAAGAGTATCAATCTATTATAAACGAAAATCATTCGTTAATTAGCTGGGCAATTGATATAGAAAAGTGAATCTAAAACAAAAACTAAATAGAATAGATGTATTAAAAAAAATAAAAGAATTTATCGCCGGTAAAGAGGAAGAAATATATATAGTCGGTGGATTTGTAAGAGACTTAATTCTTGAAAAAGAAAAAAAAGAAATAGACTTTTTAATTGTTGGAGACGGACCAAAATTTGCAGAAGAACTTGCAGCATTTTTAGGTGTAAATCAAGTTACAATATTTAAGAATTTCGGCACAGCTCACTTTGTTTACAATGATTATGATTTTGAATTTGTCGGAGCGCGCAAGGAATCTTATTCAAAAGAAAGCAGGAATCCTACAGTACAATCAGCGTCATTAGAAGAAGATTTGAGGAGACGAGATTTCACGATAAATACACTCGCCGTGAATTTATCAAAGCAAAATTATGGTGAGGTTATCGATATATTTGACGGTATTACTGATATAAAGAATAAAATTATTCGTACTCCAGTTGATCCCAATATTACATTCAATGACGATCCTTTAAGAATAATGCGAGCATTTCGGTTTGCAGCTCAATTGCAATTTGAGGTAGACGTCAAAATTATTTCTGCATCGGAAAAATTGGCTGAACGACTCGCGATAGTTGCACAAGAGAGAATTACCGAAGAATTTCTAAAAATATTATCTTCGAGTAAACCGTCGATCGGGTTGAATTTACTTTACAGGTCAAAAGTTCTTGATATTGTCTTCCCTGAAATTTCTAATTTAGCCGGAGTTGATCAAAGGAAAGATCATCACCATAAGGATGTTCTTCTACATACATTCCAGGTAGTTGATAATATCTCGGAAGCTACAGGCAACCTTTGGCTTAGATTTACCGCACTTGTACACGATATTGCAAAACCGCATACTAAAAGATTCGATGAAAATGTGGGTTGGACTTTCCACGGTCATGAAGAACTTGGTGCACGTATGATGAAAGATATCTTCCAGCGTTTGAAACTTCCTTTCCAAAAATTAGGTTATGTTGAAAAACTTATTCGATTGCATCTTAGACCAATTGCTCTTGTTGATAAAATTGTAACTGATTCTGCAATAAGAAGACTAATCGTTCAAGCTGGTGAAGACTTAGAAGACTTAATTATACTTTGTAGGGCAGATATTACAAGTAAAAATCCCAAGAAAGTTAATCGTTACTTAAAAAATTATGAAATGGTGATGCAGAAGGTTCGCGATGTTGAAGAAAAAGATAAATTAAGAGCTTTTCAATCACCGGTTAGAGGCGATGAAATTATGAAGATTTGCAACATTCCTCCTTCAAAAAAGGTGGGTGAAATTAAAACTGCAATTGAAGAAGCAATTCTTGAGGGTATAATCAAAAATGAATATGAAGATGCTCTCGCATATCTACATAAAATAAAGGACGATTATCTAAAGTAATATTTACCGTGCGGTAGAATTATTTTTTGAATAATTTTTTAGATGAAGTGTAACTTTTTATATATCTAACCGTCCAAAAACACAGTTAAAGAAATTTATTCTGAAATTTTGTTTAACAGGAGAAAAAAAATGAAGAAAATGACCATGCTATTTATTCCACTATTAATGTTTTCAAATCTATTTGCTCAGAAAACATTAACATTAGAAGAAGCGATATCTATAGCACTTCAGCGCAATACAAGTCTAATAAAATCAAAAAATAGTCTCAGTGTTTCTGAAGCTGAACTTCGCAGTGCATACGGAGATCTGCTGCCGAGTCTTGGCGCTTCAGGGTCATGGAATTGGAATAGAATTGCCGATGACGGCGGAACACAAGTTGATTTCTTAGGTAACGTTATTCAAACTCCTGCTTCAACAATGGAAACAAGAAGTTATTCAGCTGGTTTCGGAGGTAATTTTACAATTTTTAATGGCATGGCTAACTGGGCAAATATCTCTCAAAGAAGTAATAATCTCGAAGCCTCCGAATTTGATATCGCAAAAATAAAACAAGATATAGTATATCGAACAACAGAATATTACTATGCTGTAATTAATAATGAAGAAGTGCTGAAAGTTCGATTAGAAAATGTTAGATATAATCAAAAACTTCTTGAAACTATCGAAGAAAAGAATCGCTTAGGTTCTATTCCTATCGTAGATGTTTATGCTCAACAAGTTCAGTTGGGGAATGCGGAGTTACAACTTATACAAGCTGAAAATATTTATGAAAATTCAAAAAGCGCTCTTTTAAACTACCTTGCTCTGGATGTGCTCGAAGAATACCTTTTTGTAAACGAGATGATAGATGGTGCTGATGTAAACACCGAAATTTACATGAAAGAATTTGGTGAAATGGAAGTTATGGTAAACGAAGCACTTCAAAATAGATTCGATTACAAAAGTCAGAAATTGGCAGTTGAAAGTGCACACAGTGGAGTGACAATTGCAAGAGGGGGGATTTTTCCCCAATTAACCGGCAACTATAGTTATGGTTCTAGCGCAACATCACTTGATAATTTGTTTAATAGAAGGACTACAAGTGTTGGTCTTACTTTAAGCATACCTATTTTTTCTAATTTCAATGTTGATACAAGAATTCAGTCTGCTCAAATAATGGCTCTAAATACTGAAGAAGACTTAGCTGCATTAGAGAGACAGATTAAAATAGAAATAAAGCAAGGTTATTTAGATTTATTAGCATCAAAAAAGAATTTAGATGTAACAAATAAAAATGTTATTTCTGCTAGTGAAAATAGAAGGATTAATACGGAAAGATATAATCTTGGTGCCGGAAATATTGTACAGTTGATTCAAGCAGATAGAGATTATGTTCAAGCACTTAGCAGCAATATTAATGCATTGTTTGATTTCTTTACTTCGAGAGACAAACTGCTCAATGCATTAGGCAAATTAGATTATAAAGTTTTTGAATAATTTTAATTAAGGAGACCTTTTCATGGCAAACAGTAAGAAAAAGAGATCGAAGAAGAAACTTTTCATTTTTGGTGGTTTAGGGTTACTTCTCCTTGTGGTTGTTATTTTAGTAGTTGCCAGCGGTAATAAGGAAGTAATAGTCCCTGTACAAACAGAAAAAGTTGAAAAGAAAACTATTACTCAAATTGTCTCGGCAACTGGCAAAATTAATCCGGTAGAACAAGTTGTAATAACACCGGAAGTAACTGGTGAAATTGTAGAACTCCCGGTAAAAGAAGGCGCTAAAGTAAATAGAGGTACACTTTTAATAAGAATTAAACCGGACATATATTTAGCTCAAAGAGATAGAGCACAAGCCCAACTTGAATCCGCAAGGGCTAATCTAAAAGTTAGAGAAGCAAATCTGATACAAGTTAAAGCTGAATACGAAAGAATGAAAGAATTATATGAAAAAGGATTGGCAAGTGACCAAGAATTAGAAATATCTCGTTCAAATTACCTTCAATCAGAAGGACAATATGAATCACAGAAAGCATCGGTTACTCAAGCACAGGGGTCATTAAGAGAAGCAGATGAAAACCTTGCAAAAACAACTATATATTCTCCGCTTAACGGTACGGTTAGTGCGTTGAATGTAGAACTTGGAGAACGAGTCTTGGGTAGCGGTTTTAGCCAAGGTACAAATATTATGACTGTTGCCGATCTCGACAAAATGGAAGCAACTGTTGATGTTGATGAAAATGATGTTGTACTCGTTTCGGTCGGTGATACTGCAAGAGTTAAGATTGATGCATTTCGTGGAAGAGAATTTTTGGGTATTGTAACTCAGATAGGAAACAGTGCTAAAACAAGCGGTTTTGGTACACAAGATGAAGTGGTAAACTTTGAAGTGAAAATCCAATTAGTTGAGAACATACCAGAAATTCGTCCGGGAATGTCTTGCGATGCGGATATTGAAACAGAAACAAGGGTAGATGTTATTGCAGTTCCGATACAAAGCGTTACAGCAAGAACACTGCCTCCTAAAGAGGGCGAAGAAAATACTAATGGTAAAAAAGCACCGCAAGAAGTTGTATTTATCGTAAATGAAAATGTTGCCAAAATCATTCCTGTTGAAACAGGTATTAGTGATGATACTCATATCGAAATTATTTCAGGTTTAGAAGGCAATGAAACAGTTGTAAGCGGCAGCTATAGAGCAATATCAAAAGAATTGGAAGATGGAACAAAAGTTTCTATTCAAGGTGGTGAAGGTCTGGCAAAAAGAGGGAATAGACCACCGTCAGAATAATCTCAATTAATTTCGGGTTTGAAATGAATATTATAAATATAGAACATATAGCTAAAATCTATCAAGTCGGTTCCGAAGAAGTACATGCGCTGGCAGATGTTTCATTAAAAATTGACAAAAATGAATACCTCGCGATTATGGGACCATCGGGCTCCGGGAAATCAACTTTGATGAATATTATTGGTTGTCTTGATACACCGACAAAAGGATTGTACGATTTCAAAGGTCAAAATGTTAGTGAAATGTCTGATAACGAACTCGCAAAAATTAGAAACCGTGAAATTGGTTTCGTTTTTCAGACATTTAATTTACTGCCAAGATCAGATGCACTCCATAATGTTGAATTACCGTTAATTTATGCAGGTGTTCCATCCTACGAAAGAAAAGAACGTGCGCGTGAAGCTTTGATAAATGTCGGGTTAGGAGATAGAATTGACCATAAACCCAACGAGCTCTCAGGTGGACAGCGTCAAAGAGTTGCGGTTGCAAGAGCATTGGTTACTCAACCTTCAATTATTCTTGCTGATGAACCTACCGGTAATTTAGATAGTAAGATCGGTGAAGAAATAATGCTGCTTTTTAATGAGATTCATAAACAGGGAAATACAATTATTCTTGTTACACATGAAGAATATATCGCTAAACATGCTGCCAGAATTATAAGAATTAGAGATGGTTTAATTGAAAGCGATGAAAGAGTTCCCGATAGATATATTCCGCAGTTAAAGGTTCAAGAAGAAAACTAAAATAATTTGGGGGAAAAGCGTGGGTCATTTCTTTTTTGAATTGAAGGAAAGTTTATTTATTTCGTTTAGGGCAATCAGGTCGAATAAAATAAGAACTATTCTTACAACTCTTGGTATTGTAATCGGTGTAACATCCGTTGTATTAATGTCAACAGCCTTGAAAGGGATGGACATTGCTTTCCAGGATGGAGTTGCAGCCTTAGGCTCGGATAATATGTATAT
>DSBF01000288.1 GCA_011049495.1 Ignavibacteria bacterium | reverse complement strand
TCCCGCTTAGGCGTCTCTCTGAATCCATCTGTTAATAATGAAAATATAGTTTATCATCAAAGCGGCGAAGTAAGAGACGATTTCGGGATAAATTATTTCGATGTTTTACCGCCAAACAGCATAGCCGAAGAGGTCTTTTTAACAGCATCAAATTCCGGGGTAAATAAATGAAAAAGAAAATTACCATATATCTTATAGCAATTGTAACCATTATAAACATTTCTTCGTTAGCGACAATCATTTATTTGAACCTGCAACAGGAAAAAATGGTTAACATTATTGGCTTACCTCCAACCGAAGAGATGAGAACAAAAAGATTTCAGCAGATGAAAGAAAAACTTAATCTCACTCCTCTTCAGGTTGAAGAGTTCGAAATACTAAGATATGAATTCCATTCACGGCTTGACAGCCTTGACGGCAAAGCGCAAAAACTCCGTCAAGATATGATAGAAGAAATATGGAAGAACGATTACGATAGCGAAGAAATTGAAAACTTGCTTTCCCGTTTCGGCGGCATTCAAAACGAAACGCAAAGGTGGGTTGTTTGTTATCTGCATAGGTTCAAAAAATTATTATCGCCCGAACAAGCTGAAATATTTCATTCAATTGTATCGGAACATTTTACGGGACTGCGAAAAAATCCCGGCTTAGGGCGGATGCCTATGAATCAAGAGGAATATAAATGAATATCACCAAATTAAATTTAGAGTTTAGTAATAAGAAAAATTATGTAAATATGAAATCACTTATCGTACTTTTTCTATTATCGTTAATTGTAAATGCTCAAACGCAGAGCGGCGCATTGTCGCTTAATGACTGTATCGAAATTGCTTTGCAGAATAATCCTAACCTTATTTCTTCCTCGCTTAATGTAGAAGAAAGCCGCATTAAAATAAAAGAAGTTGAAGGCGGTCTCTATCCCAGTCTTAATCTGAATGTATCGGCAAGCCGGAATTCAATTGAAAATCAAACCGGCGGCGGATTTACAACAAATGATAACTTTACTGCGGGACTTTCCACGCGGTACCCGATATTTCAAGGATTCAAAACTACCTCGGCGGTTAATGCAGCAAAGGAAAATTATAACTCCGGCGAAGCTCAGCACAAAGTAAATACCGAAGACCTAATTTTTTACGTAACAGAAGCTTATTATAATTTTCTTCAGGCAGAACGCGTTCTTGAAGCGGCGGAAAAATCTGTTGAACGTGCGAAACTTTATCTCGATTTTGCCGAGGCAAAGTATCAAAACGGGTTAGCTTCGCAATCTGATTTACTGAAAGCAAAAGTTGAATATTCAAATGCAAATTTGAATTTAATTCGAGCAAAGAATGCCCGGCTTTCGGTAATGGGTTCATTAAATACATTATTAGGAAGGATTGCTTCGGAGCCAATTGCTATTGTTGACAATCTCGAGTTCAACGATTATGAGCAATTGGAAAAATCTTTATCGGTTGAAGAAAATATATCTCGACTGCTCGAAGCCGCTTATGAAGAAAGACCGGAAGTTTATCGATTGAAGAGTATGATCAACGCTCAAAAATCGAATTTGAATGTTGCACGCAGCGAGTATTTCCCAACTTTAACGTTTGACGCAAACTACAACCATTTCGGAGAGGAGACATCTGATTTGCGAGCTTCTTCTTATCTCGGTTTGAGTTTGAATATGCCTTTATTTAACGGCTTTTCAAGTGATGCAAAAGTTGATATGGAAAAAATTGCTCTACGTAATTTGGAACAGCAGGATGTTTCTCTGCGCAACCAGATAAGTCTCGAACTATGGAAAGCATATCTTGCGGTTAAAGAAGCTATAGAGAGAATAAACAACACAAAAATATTCTACGAAAACGCATTAGAGAATCTTAAAATCGCCGAAGGGGAATATAAAGAAGGAGTGGGTTCTATGCTTTCATTAGTTGATGCGCAAACCAACCTTATAACTGCCGAAGAAAGTTATATTGAAGCTCTTGCCGATTACGGTGTTTCATTAGCCCTTCTTAAACGCGCTTCGGGAATTGAAAATATTGAGGAGATATTATAGTGAAAAAGAAATGGTATTTAATAATTGGAAGCGTTGCCGCATTAATTGCAGTTTACTTTATTGTTAACTCTGTTTTATCGGAACCTGATGACCCCAAGAAAGGGATTCAAACGGCAACTGTAATAAAAAGGGATTTAAGTTCGAGCGTTCTTGCAACAGGCGTTATCAAACCGAAGGTAGGCGCTGAAGTCCGCGTCGGTTCCCGCGTATCAGGCCTGGTTGAAAGTCTGCACGCCAACGTTGGAGATTATGTGAAAAAAGGTCAGATCATTGCCGAATTGGAGCCTTCGGAACTGCAAGCTAAATATGATCAGGCTTTGGCATCACTTCGAAATGCAAGGGCAAATTATGAATACGCGAAACTGGATTTTGAAAGACAAAAATCATTATTGCAACAAAATTTTATTTCTCAAAATCAATTAGACCTTGCTGAAAAAACATTCGATATAAACAAAGCGCAATTGGAACAAGCGCAAGCAAATCTGAAATTTGCTGAAGTTCAATTAGGGTACACAAAAATAACCGCTCCTATTTCCGGTATTGTTTCTTCGGTTTCAACGCAGGAAGGCGAAACAGTTGCAGCAAGTTTTGCTGCTCCTACATTTGTTACAATTATTGATATTGAACGGCTTGAGGTTTGGGCGTATGTGGACGAAACGGATATCGGCAGAATTGATGAAGGACAAAGTGCAATTTTTACTGTCGATACTTATTCCGATACCGATTTCGAGGGAACCGTGACGGCTATTTATCCCAAAGCGGAAATCCAAGATAACGTTGTTAATTACATTGCAACGCTCGATATAACCGACTTCAAAAGCAAGATACTGAGACCCGAGATGACAACAACCGTTACTATCTTTCTTGAAATTAAAAAAGATGCGCTCACTTTGCCGGTTAATGCCGTTAAACGCGAAAGAGGTAAAATGGTTGTTACCCAGCTTAATAATAAAAATGAACAAATTCAGAAGGAAGTGAAAACCGGCAGAATGAGCGACGGCTTGATTGAAATAGTTGATGGTCTTAAAGAGGGTGACAAAGTTGTAGTGAGATAAATAATCCCTCACCCTAACCCTCTCCTAAAGCAATGCAAGATATGCGTTCAAAGATGCAATCTATGGATATGCGCGATCCGTCAATGAGAGAAAAAATGATGAATGAACGGGCGGAAAGAGAAAGTAAAATCGATGGGCTGATAAAACAAATTGAACTTTCGTTAAACAAAAAGCAGCTTGAGAAATTCAATGAGATTGAGAAACCGAATCTTATGAATAAATCAAGAAGAATGAATTAGAACTGTTAGATACGAGCATAAGAATCATTTAAATAAGGAGGAAAATTTCACAAATGTTACCGTTTTTTTATGAAGTGCAAAATCCAAATATCAACAATAAAAAAAGGGGAAACATTATGAAATTTAATCTCTTTGATAAAAGTAATTATTTTAGAGGTCTTCTGATTGTAATCAGAAAGAATAAGACAGTTACTGAATCTGCAAGTAGAACTGTAAAAAGAATTGCTGCGGTACTGGACTTCAACCAGGATTTTGTAGATGTCTCTTTGAAGAATTTATTAGTAAATGAGTACATTGTTGAAGAGCCGCCAAAGTTTTCTGATTGTCTTATTGCAGAAATCTTTATAAAAGATGCGATCAATCTGGCGCTCTCTGATGGAATTTTGAGTCTATTACAAATACAATGGCTTATGAATACCGCTCAAAAAAATAATTTGTCAAAACAATGGGTTTTCGTAGAATTCGAAGATTTTATTAATTCATATATATCAAATTTGGAAATGCCTTTTGAAATTCAAAAACGTAAATATAAGGTTGTTAATTAAGATATTCTCAAAGGGGGTTATTAATGAATAGGATTAAAAATTTTGCATACGTATTTCTATCAGCTATTGTTATTAGCGGTTGCACTTCGGTTCAGCTTATTAATAGCAAATTGCCGGAACAGAATATCGAAATAGATGGATTAGATAACGAATGGTCCGGAAGTTATACATTTATTGAGGATGAGAAAGTAGTTATCGGCGCAAAAAATGACAACGAATATCTTTATTTGGTTTTCAAAACAATGGATAAACAAATTAAGCAGAAAGTCCTTAGCAACGGATTAATAATATGGATTGACCCGGAAGCAGACAAAGAAAAAAAATTCGGAATTCATTACCCGGTTGGAATGATGCTTTGGGGAAATATGCAAATCTATGATCCTGCCGATTGGGGCGACCCTGCAGAACGGGAACAAAAATTAAAAGAAAAATCTAAATTGATGCTGAAAGAAATGGGAATTATTTCCCCTTACGGAAGAAGCGAATTTGATCTATCGATGAATAATCCTTTCGGTATTGAAATTGCCCTTAAAGATACTACCGGCGCGTTGGTTTATGAAATGAAAATCCCTATGGTTTCGCCTGAAGAGTCTATGTATTCTTATACTTTACTGCATACATCTCAAATAAAAATCGGAATAGAAACCGGAGAGGTAGACAAAGGCGAAATGAGGTCGCAACGATCCGGAGGCGGGATGCCTTCAGGCGGTATGGGCGGCGGAGGTATGATGGGCAAAAAAGGGGGTAAGCAGGGCGGCAAATCGGGCGCTATGCGTAATATGATGGAACCGATTAAATTTTGGGTAGATCTGCATCTGGCTGACTAATCTAATAACAAAATGGTTTTTATAAAGGAGTAAAAAAATGGAAAAAGTTGTGCAGGCTGTAAACCTGACAAAGGTTTATCAAAAAAACAATAATATGGCGGTATATGCGCTGAATGATGTTTCGGTGGAAATTGCTAAAGGAGAATTTATTGCAATTATGGGCGCATCAGGGTCCGGGAAGTCTACTTTGATGAATATTCTGGGATGTTTAGACCGTCCCAGCGAAGGCAAGGTATTGCTAGATGGCGAAGAAGTGAATAAACATGACGATGAAACCCTGGCAAAAATAAGAAATAAAAAAATCGGGTTCGTATTTCAAACATTTAACTTGCTGTCAAGAACAAATGCATTGGAAAATGTTGAACTCCCGTTGATCTATTCCGATAAAGATAATCTAACCGACCTTGCAAAAAATGCTTTAATTAAAGTAGGATTAGGCGATAGATTAGACCATCAACCAAATGAATTATCGGGCGGACAGCAGCAAAGAGTTGCAATTGCAAGGGCATTGGTTAACGACCCCGAAATAATTTTTGCAGATGAACCGACCGGTAATCTCGATACTAAATCGGGTTATGAAATTATGGATCTTTTTCAAAAACTGAATGAAACAGGCGTTACGGTTGTTGTAGTTACGCACGAACCAGATATTGCGGAATATGCATCGAGAATAATAAAAATAACGGACGGGAAGATTGTAAGCGATGAAAAAAACATTAATGTACGCCTTGCGAAAGAAGAACTAAATAATATCGAAAAATCAGCAACCGTTAAGGATTAACATAACAATGAAAGTCAAAGAGGCATCACAATGAAAACAGGAAGAATAATAAAGACGGCATTTAGAGGATTGAGTAAAAACAAACTCCGTACATTTTTTATGATGATAGGAATAGTTATCGGTATAACGGCTATTACGATGGTAATTTCAGTTGGACTTGGAGCTGAAGACCGTGTAATGGAAAGGGTTAAAAAGTTCGGTCTGGAAAGCATAATGATTTATGCAGGAGGCGGCACCGAAATGGGAAGAGGAACCGGCGGGCAACCGGTTACGACTTTGAAATTATCCGATGCCGATATTTTGGTTTCCCAAGTTGGGACTATTGATGATGTTTCACCTTTCAGCCGGATGCCGGGAGCTACCGTTAAATATCAAGAGTTATCCGCGAACCCTTCGATCCAAGGAGTTACATTTTCTTACACTTCGGTTTGGGATATAGATGTAAGCGAAGGAAGATTTATTTCCTACGAAGATGATGCACGTATGGCTCGTGTTTGTGTAATAGCGCCTACAGTTCAAAAAGAATTGTTTGGTGAGATCAATCCAATAGGAGAACAAATACGCATTGGTAATGTGCCGTTCGAGATTATAGGAATATTACAGCAGCGTGGTACAAGTCCTGGCGGCGGCGATATGGATAATAGAATAATGATTCCGTTACAAACATTGATGCGAAGAACGGCAAATGTCGATTATATTTCGGGAATTAAGGTCAAGTTGAATACAACCGAAGATCTTGAGAAAACAGAAGCAACCATAACTTCAATTTTGCGCGAGAGGCATAAATTAGCCGAAGGCGAACCGGATGATTTCCGGATTATAACCCCTACCGAGGTAACACAGTTTGCAGAAAAGGTTGCCGGAACATTTAACATTTTTCTTGTTTTGGTGGCGGGGATCTCATTAATTGCCGGTGGTTTTGTAATAACTAATATTATGTTGATCTCGGTTAGTGAAAGAAAGAACGAAATTGGTTTACGGAAAGCAGTCGGCGCACGCCGTAAAGATATCCAAACTCAATTTCTACTTGAAACAATTGCGGTTACTTTTATAGGCGGTGTAATCGGGATTCTATTGGGGTTTGCCGGCGCAATGATTATCAGCGTTATTATTGAAATGCCCGCTGCATATTCGTGGGAAGGTATTGCCGCAGGCGTTCTCTTTTCAAGTTTGGTGGGATTAATTGCCGGGATGCAGCCGGCTAGAAGAGCTTCCGAACTTGATCCGATTGAAGCTCTTCGTTCTTAATTATGCGGCGGTCATTAAATCAGATATCCTCAAAGAAGTTTAGATTTAAGTGAGAATTAAATGAAAATCTATAGAAGTCTAAAAATATCGAAGAAAACGCTTCTTGCTCATAAAATGAGAACGATACTTGCGCTGCTTGGAATTATTGTGGGCGTCTCAGCGGTTATTATAATGATTGCAATTGGCAACGGCGCAGAACAGGAAGTTGTATCCAAAATCGAAGCGATGGGGACAAATTTAATTATCGTTAACGCCGGCGAAATAAAAACTACCGCTGCACGGCGTCAAATTAGAGGTAACGTTACTACATTGGTTCCGGAAGATGCCGAAAAGATAGAAGTAGAAATTAATCAAACTGTCGGCGTCGCTCCAATTCAGTCAAAAAAGATGCAGGTTAAATATGGTAACCTTTCCACAAATACAACCATAGTCGGCACTACGCCGGATTTTACTTCCGTTAGAAATTTTAATGTTGATCGTGGAAACTTCTTCAGCGCTATGGAAAATAAAGCTTCGATAAGAGTTGCGGTACTCGGCAGCGGCGTTGTTAAAAATATTTTCGGTAGAGACGACCCGCTCGGAGCAACCATCCGGATCGGTAATATTCCATTTAAAGTAACCGGAATACTGGGGTCTAAAGGTGTTGATATGTATGGAACCGACCAGGATGATCAAATAATAATACCGCTTAATACAGCGCTTAGACGAGTATTCAACCAAGATTATATCAGCTCTATCTATATTGAAATCGACAGCAAAGAAAATATGGAAATTGCCGAATCGGGAATTAGAGAAACACTTCGTAGACAACATAGGTTAGAACGCAAGAATAAACCGGATGATTTTACAATTCAAAGTCAAGTTGACTTGATTGAGGCCGAAAAAGAAACTACCGATACCTTTACAACGTTAACGGCAAGTATCGCGGGCGTTTCTTTAATTGTCGGCGGAATAGGAATTTTAGCCGTAATGCTTTTATCAATAAAAGAAAGAACAAATGAAATCGGCTTGCGAATGGCTGTCGGTGCACGAAGAAAAGATATAAGAACACAATTTCTATTTGAATCATCTTTCCTTAGTATTGGCGGCGGAATAATTGGTATTTTTATTGGGATTATAGCGTCACTATCAGTAAAATATATTTTGGATTGGAGCATTGTTATCTCACTAACATCAGTAATGTTATCATTCGGATTTTCAATGGTTATCGGTGTATTCTTCGGAGTTTATCCCGCTTATCGTGCTTCGCTTCTAGATCCGATAAACGCACTACGCAGCGAATGAGAAATCTTTAGAACGCCATTGCAAAAATAAACTCTTGATTATATTCATTACTAAACTTATTTTGAATTCAGATAAAAAATTCTGAAAAATACACCTACGTTTTCATCGTTAAAGAAAAGTTAAAAAATTTTGTTTGATAGATCATTAGTATATGGAATACACAGAAATATTACCGGATTAGTTAATTGTAAAAAAATTTGATAGTATATAATTAACAACTCTACTCATAAAGTAAGAGGTGCAAAATGAATGAACCTTATATTCCGCTCGATTCGCTTTACAGACTTCCCTGGTCAATGCCCGATAACGGCATAACATGGCTGGAACCGTTGGCACAGTGCAATTTAAGCTGCTACGGCTGTTACCGCAAAAACATCAAAAATTCACATAAACCTTTCGAAGAAGTGAAACACGAACTCGATTTCTTTCAATCGCAGAGAAAATCAGATTGTATTTCAATTGCCGGCGGCGAACCTCTTTTGTATAGTCATATTGTTGAACTGGTTGCGGAGATTAAATCACGCGGGTTAAAACCAATCATCAATACAAACGGGATTGCTTTAACAAAAGAGCTTTTACACGAATTGAAAAAAGCCGGCGTTTTCGGATTTACTTTTCATATCGACAGCAAACAAGGCAGGGGCAGAGAAGAAAAATGGCAGAACAAAACGGAAGTTGAACTTAATGAACTCCGGCTTCATTATGCCGAAATGCTCGCCGAAGAAGGCGGAATTGCCTGCTCCTTTAATTCAAC
>DSBF01000525.1 GCA_011049495.1 Ignavibacteria bacterium | reverse complement strand
TCATCGGTAGGAATAAATTGCACACCTAAACGGGAACGCATTTCGGCATATGTATTTGGCGAAACATTACTGTTAAAATTCTTGTTATCAACAATAAACCGTGGTCTTAATTGTGCTGAAAATTTTAGCTGCTCTTGGGCTGAAATAGTAACAACGAGCAATAGCATTAAAGAGTAGACATATTTCATTTTACACCATTTATAAAACTACAATGGCGAAATATATCTATTCTGATTGTCTATTAACAACACCACATGTCAATTTATTCTTTCTTTACCAAGAACAATATGTATTAAAAACTCATCCTTAAACCGACAAATAGTTCTCTTCCGGCTTGGGGAAATCCGTATTCTGTTTCGTAATAAATACCGGACAAATTGTTTACTCTTACATATAAAGTGTAGTTATCTAATATTATATGCGACACCCTTATGTTGGCAAGAAGATAATTATCCATCTTAATAAATTCTCTTGAGTCGGCATCAACGCCGTATTTATTTCCGACAAAAAATAATTCTACACGAAGCTCGGTTCCAAAACTAAAGCGATAATTAGGAACAAAGGTTAATACATGTTCGGGACGATATTCTAAAATATCGCTTTTCACATCATCGGAAATATTTTTTGCAGATAGATATGTGTATGCAAAGTTCATACTAAATTCTTTTACATTAAGATTTACTCCGAGTTCTATACCTTTCATTTCAGCTTTACCGATGTTTTGATACTGTCTTAAACCATCTTCTAAAATTACAAGATTGATCAATTCATCTATTGAACTGTAGAAAACATTTCCTCTTAAAAAGATACCTCTGTTTACTTTGTAATTAACTCCGAGTTCACTGTTTATACTTTGTTCAACATTTAAACCCGGATTTGCAAGATCCCTCCCAGCAGTTTGGCTGTAAAATTCTTTTAATGTCGGGAAACGGTTTTTCCTTGATGCATTTAAGTGAAGTGACACTTCATCATTAACTTTATAACTTAATCCGAGAAACCCGTTTATAGAAGAACTAGGATTTCTTAAATCACTACCGTTCGAATAAATCGGAGTTAATAAATCATAACCAACCGCTGCAACTGCCGATAGATTTTCATTAATATTTATATCTTGTTCAATACCTCCGCTAAAGAGTGAGGCTTCGTAACTTGAAAATCCTTCGTTAAAATTTCCTTCTTCTTTATGTACATCTTTTTTCCATGAGAACGAAATTCTTGTCAGTCCAAAATTCAGAAAATCTATATCGTTCATTAAATTAATACCAAGCGAGTGGTCGTCGTAAGTTGAATGAAATGCATATCTCCTATCTTGGGTTGTGAATGAGTTATCATCATAAGAATCGAGAACATTTTTGTAAGTATCGTAGAATATATTCCCCTTAAATCTATATGAAGAGCCAATACCGGAACTGAACATTAAGTTATTTGTGGTTTTCCGCCACTCGGTATAACGCCAATAACGAGGCGTTGTTGTATAAACATCCGTCGGGACACCTTTTTCGTTATTTACAATCATTAAAGAATATGCGAGATTAAAATTATGGAAGTCGTTTACACCAACCTTCAACATACCGCCTATGTTTTCATAATCGCTGTTATTTCTTTTTCCTCCGTCTTCGTTTCGATAATTACTTTTGATTTCGGGAATATTAAATCCGTCTGATTTAGAATACCCTGCGTTTAATGAGTAAAACATTTTTCCGAATCCTCCACTAAAGCCCAACGAAGTAGAATGTGCGGCTCCCGATTCGATTTCGAAGGTTATGGTTTTATCAGCTCTATTTTTTGTAATGAAGTTTACAGTTCCTCCCATTGAATTTGATCCGTAAGCTAACGAAGGCATTCCTTTCGACACAGTTATTTTTTCTATTGAATTTTTTGGTAGGTTGCTTAAGTCAACCAAACCTGAATACGGTTCATAGATCGGAACGCCATCCAAGAAAACTGATACTTGTCTTTGATCATATCCGCGCATATAAATTTTGGATTCGTTTTTTGACGTAGTTGTAATATATAAACCCGGTATGTATTTAAGCGCATCAGTTACGTTGAAACCGTCGGTTTGATTTATTTCGCTCAGTTTTACATCTACAACAGATGATGAATTTACCAAATTACTGTTTGTAGAAGTAACAATAACTTCACCTAGATTATAGTGCTTAAGCGTGTCTTCTTGTGCATTGAGTGATATGCAGATAATTATAATAAGTAATAATGTTCTTTTCATTTTATTTCCTCGTTGAGTTTATTCGTAATTAAATTGTTCGGTTTGTGTAAAAATGAATAGATTATTTTTGCCGTTAGCTCGGCAGGATTTTTTAGTATGGTTCTTATCGAAGTGTTTTCTATTCTTACTTTGTTAAATTCCAATTTAATATTCGGCAGCATCTCTTCGGCTTTATGCATAACGTTATCAAATTCTTCCAATCCTCTACGTTTCCAAAATGCTTTTATGTTTTCTCTGCTTGTTCTTCTGTTTAGCAATGTAATTGAACTGATTATTACAATTGCTCTGCAAAACATTCCGAGTCCGTTTATTAATGCCTCGGCGGAATAGTTTATTCCCAAGAACTGATTTACTTGTTCTCCGATTATCATCGGCTGAAGTATTACTACTATTGTAAATAAAAAATAAATCGATTTTCTTCTGAATAATCTTAATAGACTTATATCTACCCGGGTATAGATTATCATTACTATTATCGATAGAGCAATCACAAACTTTGCCGGTAAAATAATTGCAGATAAAACTACAAGTCCTATTAAGTATTTCATTTTTCGTTCTCCATTAATTTCTGTATTTGTCTGCCGACCGAATAACCGAACGAAGCCGAAATTGCTCCGAATGTTAAGTGAATGACCGGCACTGTAAGAAGTGCAATTAATACAACGTTTTCAGATAGACCGATTTTGTTTGTAAAACTCAGAACTAGTTCGTAGTAAACCTTATATATATCCATTCCGAGAAATACCGCTTGCATTATTAGTCCGTGAAGTAATGTATATATCATTACTGAGGCGCCGGTTATCACTGATGAAATTCTGCTGTAACCGACTCTGTTTAGAATTATTTCTGCTATCAGTGATTCGATTAGTATTGCTACAAATGGTGTGATGTTAAAACCTACGCCGAGAAATAATCTGAATGTGGCTGTTACTATCCCCAGCAATATTAACGATCCTTTGTAATTTAGTACTGATCTTGCAGAGACAAGTATAAATATTGCTGCAAGTGACATTATTGCTCCGCGGAAAGGGATCTTTGATGCGTGAAGAAAAGTGCCGATTGATATTTCCATCAAACCCCAAACCGCGGCAAATACTGCCGTGTTAATTAAATTACTTTCCGATAACTTTTCTATTTTTAATAGTTGTGGCATCTTCTTTTATTTATTCTTTCATAGAACAAAGACCGTTCTGAAAAACCCGATCTTTGCAGATATTTGTGATTATCAATTTTTTCTGTGTCATCTGTGTTCTATTGTTTTCTTCTTTGCTTTAAAACAAAAAACCTCGTCCGGAGACGAGGTTTATTTTTATTACCGCTTAACTACGGTAATAGCGTTTGCTATGTCTCCTTTCCAATTCATCCCGCAGCTATGCGGGAATCGGGAGGTCTGATGATTTCTCATCAAACCCTTCGGCTTTTTATCTTAGAATGCTCCTTAGATATCAAGCTCGGAGTAATAATTTATTTTTAACTATTTCATTTTATTCTAAGGTTCGGTAAATCCATTTTGGTTAATAAATATTATTGCTTCAACTCTTTTTCTATACTAATATCATCGTGAACATCTTTCATTGAGCTTTTCAATTCTTTTATTCCCTTGCCAATTCCCTTCGCTAGTTCGGGTAATTTTTTACCGCCGAAAAGAAGCAGAAGGGCAAAAACGATAATTAGTATTTCAGTTGCTCCTAATGAACCAAACATTATTACCTCTTTACTTTTTATTTTTCTTAACGAATAAAAACGATAATGCTTTATTGCCGGTTACTTCACAAACTTTTATACATCTTCCGCAATTGAAACAATACGGATATAGATTTTTCTCTTTCGGGTTTAATTCAAGCGGACAATCATTTCCGCATGGCTCCGCTTTCGCGGCACAATTACATATATCTTCATTATGATTAATATGCATTGTATATTTTGTTTTAACTAATGATAACGTTGCCCCAACTGGACAAATATATTTACACCAATATCTTTTACCGATTATTACTTCAAATAAAAAAACAACTCCAAATATTACTGTGTTTACTCCAATTCCCAATCCAACAATTGCCGCAAATATTTCCGAAGAAATTATACCCGGCATAGATATCCATGTAAATAAAGGAATACCAACAATCAGCGTTATTAGAATAAGCGTTATATAAGTAATCCAATAAACATATGGTTTGGGATTAATGTTACTCTTTCTCTTTATATTAAAGAATTTTCTTTGAATTTTCTTCAGCCAACGCAATTCAAACAATTCAAGCAAAGTATTATAAGGACACATCCAACTACAGAATACCTTTCCAAATATTAATGCCAACGTTATTGGTATTAAAGCTGCGATTAATAACGGTACATAAAATTCTTTAGAAAGCACTATTGTTTGAACCATCATTGAAGGATCGACAATATTTAAATCCCAGAAACTAATTGAATACATATTCCCGATTATGTACCTGATATCAAGTAAAATCAATATTGGTATTGCAATCAGAAATAGAATCGAAAATATCTGAACTGCTTTTCTATATTTATTAAGATTTCTGTAAAACTTTTCAGAATTAAACATTATGATAACTCTTTACAATAATAGCAGAACCTTCAACCGGACAAACGTGTTCGCAAATACCGCAACCCACGCAGTATTTTTCAACCACTTTAGGATACATTTCGTCTTCAAGAATTATAGCTTTTCGAAATATAGGACAATTCTCAAAGCAAGCTCGGCAAATAATTCCTAAATAAGGTAAGCAAGTTTCTTCATTTATCTTTGCAATGCCCATTCTAACTTTTTCTTTTTCAAGAAGATCGTTATCAAGAGCTCCGGTTGGACAAATGGGCGGACAGAGCATGCATAAATAACAAGGAACATCACGAGCAATAATTATCGGCGTACCGTAGCTTGTACCGAATTCCAATCCGGCAGCAACAATACTATCGTAAGGACAGATCTGCAGACACTTATTGCATTGAATACATTTATTCAAAAACTCATTTTCTGGAGCAGCACCGGGCGGTCTAAGTACAGATTTATCAGATACTGCATTTTCAATATAATTCAGAAGAAATTTGAGCATTACGGTTTTATAAAGCTTTAATTAACGGTTTTAATTTCTTCGTCAAAATTTTCATCAGCCGAAACAAAAGTCGGATATGTTCCCAATATTCCATCAAATTCGGAATTAATATATCTTGCTAAATCTTTTAATTGGTCTTCCGAATCAGCTTCGATTAAAACAATAATATTTTCCTCTTTGTGAACACCATAAGTTGTTACATTCGGTATATTATTTAATTTAAGTATAACTTCATCTATATTTTCGGGAAATGCCTTTATAATCATACTTGCGACAATCATTACAAATCTCCTTTCAATAAAAGGGGGCTGAACAACCAGCCCCCAAGGGTTAACTACACTTTCTCTACTCTGCAAGCTGCCACCTTGTATTCGGGTTCTTTCGAGCCGGGGTCTACAGCATCAATTGTTAATATGTTTGTTAAGCTTTCAGGCCAATGCCAAGGAACGAAGATAGTTCCTTTCCTCGGTCTGTCAACTACTTTTGCTTCTACAATTAGAGAACCGCGTTTTGTTACTATTCGTACTTTATCTCTTGTTTTAACACCCCATTGTTTTGCATCCTCGGGATTAATTTCAACATAAGGATTAGGAGCTGCCCGTACTAACTCAGGAATTTGTCCGGTCATAGTCATTGTATGCCATTGCTCCATAATTCTTCCGGTAGTTAATGCGATTGGATATTCAGCTGATGTAGGTTCTTCAGGACCTTTATCGGGACGAGCAAATATTACTGCTTTCCCGTCGGGTTTTGCATAAAAGTACATTCGCCTTCCCGCTGCTTTATCTTTCGGAAAGTACGGATCGCCTTCGGTGAAGCGGTGAGTGGTACCGGGATGGTCTTCCGAAGGAACAGGCCAGCGTAAACCGCGCACTTTTTTCAATCGTGAAAAAGTAGCGCCGGTTAAATCCATATCTTTTCCTTTGGTGCATTTAATGTATTCACTCCACACAGCTTCTACTGATGTAAATTGTTCAAAGTTTTCTGCGTAGCCCATACGTTTTGCTATATCGGCTAAAATGAAGCCGTCCCATCTTGCTTCGCCCGATGGTTTTAGTGCTTGAGCCATATGTTGTGAACGTCTTTCCGTACAGCCGTAAACACCTTCCTTTTCACCCCAGAATGCTGCCGGTAGTACTACGTCTGCAACCTGAGAAGTTTCCGAAGGATGGAAAGATTCTGCTACAACCATAAAGGCATCTTCCATACCCTTTAGATATTTACTAAGATTGGGAATTGATTGAGCTGGATTTGTACAAAGAATATATATTCCTTTGATATCTCCGGTACCTAAAGCCTCGAACATTGCAACAGTGTGTTTACCCGGTTTAGGCTGAATTTTTTCAGGCGGGACATTCCATAATTCGGCAATTTCTTTTCTGTGCTGTTCGTTTGCAACAACTCTGTGTCCCGGAAGTAAGTGACACAATCCTCCGCCTTCGCGAACCCCGCCGCAAGCGTTCGGTTGACCGGTTAATGAAAATGAATCACAGCCATCTTTGCCGAGTTTTCCGGTTAAAAGGTGAAGGTTATGAATCAGGTTATTGAGAAATACGCCCGCAACTCTTTGGTTTACGCCCATACACCACATAGACATAACACGCGGTGTTTGACCAAACAACCTTGCAGCTTTCACAATATCTTCGGCTTTAACACCGCATTGTTTTGCGGCATACTCGGGAGTATATTTTTCTAAGAATTTTTTATAATCATCAAAAGTTATTGCTTCCGAGCCGTTACTAAAGTTTACAGATTCTTCGATGAATTTTTCATCAATCATATTTTCATCGATGAGTATTTTGGCAATTGCATTGATTATTGCCAAGTCGTATCCGGGTATTACCTGAAGGTGAAGATCGGCAATTTTATTTGTTGGTGTTTTTCTCGGATCAACAATAACTATTTTTACGTTCGGGTTTTGTCTTTTTCTTTGCGCTATTCTATCATAAAGAACGGGATGAGCTTCGGCAGTGTTGCTGCCGACGATAAAAAACAAATCGCATTTTTCAATATCATCATAAGTACCTATAGGTTCATCTGCACCGAATGTACTGACATAACCACCAACTGCACTTGCCATACATAAACGGGGGTTGCCTTCTACGTTATTAGTTCCTATATGACCTTTGAATAATTTGTTTGCAACATAGGTTTCTTCTGTTTCGGCTTGACCTGAACCGTAAAATGCCAACGCATCGGGACCGTATTTGTCTCTTATTTCGGAAAACTTTGATGCAACCAAATCAAGCGCTTCATCCCAAGTTGCTCTTGTTAGTTTTCCGTTTTTTCTAATCATCGGATAAAGCAATCGGTTCTTCGCTGTTATCATTTGATGTAGATAAAAGGCTTTCACGCAAAGCAATCCGCTGTTAACGGTATTTTCTTTATCACCTCTAATTCCAACGGGTTTTCCGTCTTTAACGCCCAGCATTACACCGCAGCCAACGCCGCAGAAACGGCAAACCGACTTGTGCCACTGAACACCTTTGCTGTCTTGCATAAAATCGGTTTTATCAATTTTAGCTTTGGCAAATGCATCGTTGCCAAAAATTGAACCGATACCGAGTGTTGTAGCGGCGGCGGATAATGCGGAGGCGCGTAAAAAATCTCTTCTACTTAAACTCATTGATTATTCCTCCAAAAACTTATTCGTTATGAAATTTAAGTGTATGACCATTATGACAGTCATAACAACTTTCAAATTTTGTTTTCTCGAATTCTACAAGTTGTGCTGCATGACAACCAGCGCATCTTTCATCGCTTCCCTTTGAGTAGAAAGTCTCTTGTCCGTCGCCGTGACAAATGTAGCAGCCAAAGTCAACTTCACCATGTTTACTCATCTCCCAATCTTTATAAATATCGGGAGTCATCTCAGAGTGACACTCTTGGCAGCTTAAATTCCAATCAACATCGGGATGTTTGTCTCCTTCTTGAGATTGCTGAGCGCCGATAAATCCGTAAGAAACTATTGCAGCAGCAATAACTAATAGGAGAGTCAAATAAAAATTTTTCATTATTCTATCCTTCTTCTTTTTTTAGAATGCAAATGTGATTGTTGTTTTTAGTTCATACGCCGGATCATCATTTTTATCATTACCGTTAATTAAGTATTGTGCACCGGTTCCGGGAATAAAATATCCGCCCATAAAGGATAATGTAAGTTTGTCCATTAATTTGTAATTTGTTTTGAAATCGATTTCCATTCCGATATCATCGGCACTCTTTGATAAATCTGGTCCTGCGGCAGTCCATGCAAAAATAGGTTGAGTTGCTTTAAGGTATGTGAACGAAGTAAAGAAATTCCATTTAGGTGTAATTTTAAAAGTAACATTTGCTTGAATAGCAGTAGTGTTTTCTAATTCTCTGTAAGCTCTGATATTCGGAGCACCAAGACCTTGCGGTGTAATTCCTTCTTCATCGGGCATAATTGAATCTTCCCAAACTTCGGTTAGATAAAAGAATCCGGCGGTTCGTAATTTATTA
>DSBF01000004.1 GCA_011049495.1 Ignavibacteria bacterium | reverse complement strand
TAATGTTACTATGTGGATAACCCTTCTTTTATTATAAATTGTTACTAAAACGAACAAAAATATTTATATAAAATGTTGACATTATATTAACAAGAGATAGTTATTGTAGATTGCTTCAGCAACCCCAACTTATTAACATGTTCTCAATATTCAATTAACAATATATAAACACGTTTTTCGATGGAGTAAGTTTGGAAAAGAAAAAAAATATTTCCTGAATAAATTATTTTTTTTGTTGAGATTATTAAAGATGCGGATAATTGTAAAAGGAGAATAGAGACTAAATACTCATTTCAATTTTGTTTTTTAACTCTTCTATCGACTGCTTTAACCGAGAATCTTTTTTTATCATTTCTTCAATTGTGTTGTGGGCATGAATAACGGTTGAGTGATCTCTCCCCCCGAAATGTAAACCGATTGTTTTTAGAGAAGATTTAGTAAGTATTTTGGATAAAAACATTGCTGTTTGACGGGCTAAGACAACTTCTTTCTTGCGATTTTTTTCACGGACTTTGTTTTCGTCTACTTTAAAATGATCACAAACAACATTTGTTATGTATTCTATTGAAATATTAACATGTCTCTTGGTTGAAATTTCTTTAACGGTCTGCTTGGTTAATTCGTAATCAATTTCTTTTCCGTTTAAAGAAGAGTTTGCAAGGAGCTTAATTAAGCAGCCCTCTAACTCTCTGATGTTGGACGTTATGTTATATGCTATATATTCAAAAATTTCATTGGAAAGATTAATACCGAAACTATTGCTTTTATTTTTTAGAATAGCAATTCTTGTTTCGAAATCCGGTGGCTGAATGTCTGTTGTTAATCCCCACGAAAACCTTGAAATTAATCTTTCATTTAGCCCCTTAAGTTCTTTTGGGGGTTTATCGCTGGAAAGAATGATTTGTTTACCGGATTGATGAAGCGTATTAAAAATATGAAAAAACAAATCTTGTGTTTTTTCTTTGCCTATTAAAAATTGAATATCGTCTATTATCAAACAATCCATTGATTTGTATCTGTTAGAAAAATCGTTAACATTGTTTGATTGAATAGCCTCAACAAACTCCACCGTAAACAGATCAGAAGAGAGATAAATAACTTTTTTGTTCGGATAATGTTCTAAAACTTTATTTCCTATTGCCTGAATCAAGTGTGTTTTTCCTAAACCAACGCCTCCGTAAATAAACAACGGATTAAATGAAGTCTCACCCGGGTTTTCGCCCACAGCATACGCGGCAGCTCGTGCAAGTTGGTTTCCCTCGCCTTTAATAAAATTCTCAAATCGATATCTTGGGTTTAAGGAAGTTTCATGAGGTTTTTCGGTTGCCGAAACATCGTGTTGATTGGAGATTTCAACTATTGTTTTATTCTTTTTTTCTTCTTTTATAATTACATCTATTTCATCATCATTTTTTTTATCATCTAAAACAGTATAAATTAGTTTACCGTTGTCACCCAAAACATCATTTATGGTTTTGTTAATGAGAGTGTTATAATGCTCGTCTATCCATTCAACAAAAAAGCCGTTAGGTACTTGTACTTTAAGGGTGTTGTTAGAAAGTTCAACCGGTTTAATAGGCAAAAACCAGGTGTTGTAAGTAATATGAGGTACGCTTTTTTTTATAATTGACAAGCAATCTTTCCATGCGGTGGTGCAATCGGTATGAATGTTGATGGTTCTTAAAAAAGATTTGTTGTTAAGCTTATCCACAATTATTATTTCAGAAAGAGGTTTTATAATTTGATAAAATAATTAACTAATTTACGCCTGCAAAACTTTTTCAACAACTTGTTAACATTAAACAAAAGCAGTAAAGCGTTACAAAATAAGCTGTTATAAAAAAAAACCGTTTCTTACCAACAGAAGAAGGAGCCCGTAAATCAAAAAACCAAAAACAAAGCCCAACGTGAAACGTTTCACAAAAACAAGTTATCAACAAGTTATCAACAAGCAAGAAGACTCTCTTAGGCGAGTCAATAATATGATATTGAAATCATATCTGCAAATTAAATCTTTCGCTTTTTTGTAAGTTGTTAGTAAAAAACAAAATAAAATTTTTGCATAAAGAAAATTCTTCAACAAGAGATAATTTTGTAAAGAGTAAAAAGAAAAATTAATAAGGAAATATAAAAAGATGAAAAATATTCTTATTGTATTTGCAGGCGGTACTTTTTCTATGAAGATAGACAAAGAAACAGGAGGAGCTGTTCCGTTTTTTCATGGAGATCAATTACTTGAAATGATTCCCGAGGCAAAACAGCTTGCAGAAATTTCTATTTATGATTTTGGAATGTATCCCGGACCCCATATGACACCGGAATTGATGTTAGAGCTTTCCAAAGAGGTGATGAAAAGAATCAATCAAGATAATATAGACGGTGTTATTATAACTCACGGAACAGACACTCTCGAAGAGACAGCTTATCTTTTGGATCTTACAATCAAAACGGATAAGCCGATAGTTGTAATCGGCGCAATGAAAACATCATCCGAGCCGGATTGGGACGGACCAAAAAATTTATTAGACGCCATTCACATTATTAATTCACCCAATAGTTTAGGAATGGGGGTGTTGGTGTGTTTAAATGGTGAGATTAACGCCGCGAGCGAAGTAACAAAAACACATACCGAAGATATTGAAACATTTCACAGTCTTGATTTTGGCGCTCTCGGTTTTATTGATCGAGGAAGAGTAATATTTAATAGAATGCCACGAAAACTTGAAACAATAGAGACGGACAAAATAAACTCAAACGTTGATTTGATAAAAATTCATGCAGGGATGGGTGATAAGTTTTTTAAGTTTTCTGCTGATTCCGGTGCCGAGGGAATTGTAATCGAGGCAATGGGAGTCGGAAATGTTCCACCAGCATCTTTTGAAGGAATAAAATATGCAGTTGAAAAAGGAATTCCGGTGGTTTTAACTTCACGTTGTCCGTCCGGGGAAACTCTTGATATTTATAGTTATCCCGGTGCAGGCAAGTGGTTAAAAAAACTTGGAGTTATTTTTACCGACTATTTAAATGGACAGAAAGCCAGAATAAAACTGATGCTCTGTCTCGGCTTAACAAAGGATATTAATAAACTTCGCGAACTAATTGAAGAGTAACTTGGAAAACTTAAAACCTTGGATCGGCTCGATTGCTCTGCTTCCAATAGTTATTTGGCTTTCAATAAACGCGGGGGATTTTATTTTTTTACTCGATCACTTTAATCTATTAATTCATGAAGGCGGACACGGAATATTTAGTTTATTCGGGAGCTTCATTTATACTTTGGGCGGAACATTAATGCAAATTATTTTACCGCTTCTATTAGTTTACTATTTTGTGTCGCACCGAAAAAATTTTGGAACACAAATCTCGCTAGTTTGGCTTGGACAAAACTTAATGAATATTAGTGTTTACGCGGCAGATGCACAAGAAAGAGCTCTTCCACTCCTTGGGGGAAATAAAGTTTATCACGATTGGCATTTTCTTTTAGGCAGCACCGGTCTTTTAGAATACGATAATCAAATAGGAATGGGATTCTATCTTATAGGGATAATCTTTTTCATTATTGCTTTGTTGATCCCATTGTTTATAAAAGAATATAACGAAGCAAAAATTGAATTAAACCTCTGAAAAAGTTATTACAGAAAAAATGAGTATCGGTGAATACGGATTTGTTGGACAAATTGAAGACATTGCCGGTAATAGAATTGGACTCCACTCAACAAAGTAATTTTTTAACCATTCGTAGAGACGCAGCAATGTTGTGCCTCTACATGTTACCAACGCAAATATAAATCTTATAATTAGCTATCTTTGCTTATTGTAAACAAAGAGCAAATCAATGAAAAAATACAGAAATCTCTCTCCCGAAGAATCAATAAAAGCCGTAACAATAGAAATTATTAAACGAGCAATTAAACTCGGAAGAAAAAAGAACCGGGAGATTTTTATAAGCAAAACATCAGGAGGCAAAGGAACCAGCGTATTTGACCTCGATCCCAAAACAAGAGATGGAAAAGAAAACTTAGAGAAATTTTTAACTCCTGTTAGAAGACATTATACATTCAGCGGACTCGGTTCACCCGAAGAAAAGAATGCTATAAACTGGCGGGTGCTAAACCTACCATTTAGAAGAAGATTGCTTCTGCAGTTTCAAATAGAGGCATCGTTTTTTATGAAAGGTGTTCCTTTCAAAAATAAATTTTACAGATGGATGGGATTTCATATTGGTTACGGAACCGAAATTATGCAGCTTGTTTGGCTCGATCACTTTAGACCGGAATTGATATTTATAGGCGACAACTGCGTGCTGGGCGCATTTACAAGACTTACAGTCCATGCATACGAAGGGGCGGGAAAGTTTAGGTATGGGCTAATCACAATCGGAGATAACTGCATGTTGGGAGCAGGAACCGGAATGGGCCCGATAGATATTGAAAACAACTCACGTACACTTCCCGGCGCAACACTTTCTCCGTATCTTTCAAAAATTAAATCGGGCTCAATTGTTGGGTGGAATCCGCCGAATGTGAAAGAACCGAAAGAAGAAAACGCAGAATGAAGAGTCAAGGAATTAAAAAATGATTTACCCATCAAACCTCTCAACAATCTTCATATTCTGATGATTGTAAATATCTTTTCCATCCGGCGTGTATAAATAATCAATTCTAGTTTGATAAAATTCTGTGATCTTTCCGCGGACCATTTTTAATGTACTGTTCATAAATTGATTCTGTTCGGTAAATCCTTCGCCAAGCAAGGCAAATGATGCCGGAAGCCACCTTTCGGGAAACTCGTTTTCATATTCCCCGCCGGACTTAAATTCGTCAATTTCTTTTTGAACAAATTCTATAGCCTTTGTTTGCCCTTCTTTGGTTTGAATTTTTAACGAGTGTTTTTTCAATTCATTTTTTATCGCTTCTTTATTCGGCACAATCAAAGCAATAGTGTATGGATTTTGATTATTATGAAGCATTACCTGTTCAATAAAATATGATTTCTCAATAAGTGCTTCTTCAATTCCTTCGGGAGAATATTTTTCACCGTCGCTTGCAATCAGCAAACTTTTAAATCTTCCGAGAACGAATAAATATCCGTCTTCATCGATGTAACCCATGTCGCCGGTATAAAGCCAGCCGTCTTTAATTGCTTCGTTCGTTGCTCTTTCGTTTTTCCAATAACCCTTCATTACGTTCTCACCTTTACAGACAATTTCTCCTTTTTGTCCGACTGGGACTTCGATACCGTCTTCATTGCAAATTTTTACATCAAGATGAACGACTATCTTGCCTGAAGAACCAAGCTTGTGCTGTGCTGGAACATTTGCCGAAATAATAGGAGCGGCTTCGGTTAATCCATATCCCTGAAACATTGGCATACCAAGAGCATAAAAGAATTTCTGCAGTTCTATATCAAGCAAAGCACCGCCACCGATAAAGAACTCTAATCTTCCGCCGAAACCCTGTCGTATTTTACTAAAGAGAATTTTATCATAAAGAGCAATCAATGGTTTTTTTAATTTTTTTAATCCCCTTCCTTTATCGCAGCCGAGACCGTTATAATCACAAGCTGTTTCCAAAGCTTTGTTGAAAAGCTTTTCAACTTTCTCTCCTTTCGCGCGTATACCTGCTTCAATATTCTTTCTGAAGTTTTTTGCAAGCGCCGGAACGCTTAATAAAAATGTCGGCTTTATCTCTTTAATATTTTGCGGTATGTTACGAAGTGTTTCAATAGGTGTGCTGCCGACTTGTATTGACGCCATCGAAGCACCGTTTTTCATTAAAGTATAAATTCCAGCAGTATGTGCAAAGGAATGATCCCAAGGAAGTATTAATAACGAAATATAACTTTCCGGGATCAGAAGAAGAGCAGTTGCTTGTTCAATATTTGCCGTGTAATTGCGATGAGTTAAAATTATTCCCTTCGGATCGGCGGTTGTGCCGGAAGTATAACATATGTTTGCGTTGTCATTTTCGTTTATTGATTGCCAAGTTTGATTAAAGAATTCTTCGTTATCTCGTAAATATTCTTCTCCAATTTTAAAAACAGCATCCTTGGTAATTTCATCATCGTGTAGATCGGTTACGTTATCTAAAACTATTACCATTTCTAAATCGGGCAGATCTTTTTTAATGCGTTGAATTTTCTGCAGATGGTTTTTTGAAACAACCACAAACTTAGATTCGGAATGAGCTATGCGAAATTTTAAATCATTCGGCTCGTCAATTTTTACGGATATGGGAACACTTACTCCGCCACAATAGAGAATAGAAAGCTCACTCATCACCCAATCATTTCTTCCTTCCGAAATTAAAGTGATGCGATCACCTTTTTGCAAACCGAGTTTTATCAATCCGGCGGCAAACTTATAAACATGCGATTTCATCTCGTCGTAAGTTAGCGGCTCATACTTGTCGGTTTTCTTTTCCCACATCAATGGATTGTTGGAATACTTTTTTACGCTTTCTTCAAATAAGTTTGGGAGAGTTCGTTCCGCCACATCTGCCTCGATTTTGTGGATATGTTTGTCTCAAAATTAGTTGTTTTTATATTTAGATTCATTAATGTAAAAATATAGTTGCACTATCGGACAACCGTTTGTATTTTACAAATAGAATGAAAAATCAAAAAGTCAGAAGTGTAGTTTTTTATAAAAACTATTTTTCTAATTTTTTTATAAGACAAAGAAAAAAAGTTAAAGATAAAATACTCTGGACCCTCAGACTTATCGAGAATATAAAGCATATTCCAGTCGAGTATTTTAAACATGTTGAAGGAACCGATGGACTTTATGAAATAAGAGTTAAACAAAGAAATGATATTTTTCGCATATTCTGCTTCTTTGATGAGACCAATATTATTGTAATTATTAACGGGTTTCAGAAAAAGTCGCAGCGGACACCAAAGATTGAAATCGAAAAAGCAATTAAAGTTAAGAGAGAGTATTATGAAGAAAAAACATCTTAAAAACCTTGATGAATTTATTGATGAGCAATACGGAAAAAAGGGAACAGCTAAACGCGATGAATTTGAAAAAGGTTATGACGCGTTTAAGGTTGGTTTTCTCATAAGGCAAGCACGGCGTAAACGCGGAATGACGCAAGAAGAGCTTGCAATAAAATGCGGTACAAACAAGGGCTATATTTCAAAAATTGAAAATGATCTTAAGGAAGTGCGTATATCTACTTTACAAAAAATAGTTGAAGCCGGTCTAGACGGTCAGCTTGATGTTTCAATTAAACTCTAATGTTAGTAATAAGTCACTTTAAATTGTGATAAACTTTTCCAATTGATCGTCATCAAAATTTGTTTCTACTACTATGAGCTTGTTTGACGAAACACTTTTCACTTGCTGAAAATTGTAGAGAGAGATTTTCTTTGAGAATCTTTCCGCATCTTCATCCGAACTAAAATCAATTAATGCAATATTTATAAACCCCTCTTCGGCTTTAATTGGAATCAGAATAATTTCATAATCGTTAAAACCGCTAAAGTATTTTTCCCATATAGGAAATCCATTTTGTAAACCAAGCTTTCCTTTCATTAACTTAATTTGATTTTGATACTGTTCAAATTGTGGTTGTTGAAAATATTCCGGGACAATAAAGTTTTTCAATTCAATTTTAGACAACAATTTTTCAAATAAATGAAGAGAATACTTTTGAGCTTTTCTATCACCGGATTGATTAGAAATAGAAAAATAAAATCTTCCAACCGCTGCTTGTAATTGATAGGGTGTAATACAAATATATTTTACGAGAGAGTCGGTTATGTCACAATTGAATTTATTAATAGAAAAAATTCCGAAAGCGGCATCCACATCAGTCATTCCATAAAGTTCTACGCGAAAACTTTTTTCTTCATATACCACTTCTTGAAGCAAAGTTCTATCAAGTCCATATTCTAGATAAAGATCGGCACCGCCGTTTATTAATCCCCAAAGCTCTTCGCCCACATAAAATTCAGTTCTTGTAATCTCTCCGCCGTCTACATCTTCTTGATAAAGTTGAGGAAACACGTTTTGTTGCGCAATTAATAACGAGTTTATAAGCAATACCAGAAATACGAGAATAAAAGTTTTTTTGTTCTTCATAATTAAGTTAGATCAATTTTGTTGAAGTGTATTTTGCTGTTGTCGGCAACACCGAGTTTTAAATTTTCCGCCATAGCTAAGAAAGCCGAACCACGTGGCGATTCTTCTTCTTGCAACCCTTCTTCAATTCTTTTCTTTGTAACAATATTTAATCCGATTCTATCAACAGCAACGGGATCGGTTCCGATTAATATCGTATTATAATTTGTGAAGAATTGTGGAACCGCACCGGGACCGCCGTTAAAACAGCCTTTTATTCCGTCAACAACATTTAACACAACTTTATCACGCAAAGGAGGAAAAGCGCAGACTTCTGCAACCGTTTCCGACCAAAGTTTTTCGTGAAGTCTCCCGGTATTTGTAATCGCCCCGTACGATAAATTTTTCATGCATAAAGTAACCGACGTACCCGCATTCTTTAGTATGGGTATGTTGATGATTTTATCACACATTTAGGTAACAATTTTTGTGAAGTAAGAATATTTTCCGATGTTTACCATGTAAGGTAAAGTTTCCGGACGGTAATCCCCTTCAACATCAGCCCAGTAATACCAATCTTTGTCGATCATTCTAAGAGAATAAAGTTCGTTGTTTTCGTCATACATAGTTCCGTTTTCGCCGATCCTCTCCGTGCCGATTATTTTTATTCCGGGGAAAAGTTCTTCCGTAATTCCCGATTCAAAAATTTGTTCTTCTCGTCTATCCCAAATAATTAAGTTGCTTCTCGGTATTCCT
>DSBF01000084.1 GCA_011049495.1 Ignavibacteria bacterium | reverse complement strand
ATCGACAATAGGGATATACACAATCAAATTTAACAATTTAAGTTGTCTATAAATTGTTTAATAATGAAATAAAAGATATTATTCCGTAATTAAACAACCTCCATATAACACTACCTGGGAATTTCCAACAGGTTCATAATAAAAATTATCGCATTCAGGAGCATAAGGACCATCACTATTTCTTTCCAATAATTCACCAAACACCGTAACCGTGGTGAATGTTCCGCCTCTAACAAGATTCATTTTTTCTTCTGAAAGTTTTGTAATTACTTCTTTCTTCAATTCCAGTTTTTTTAATTTTCGTTCCATGTTTCTTTTTTTTTAATAGTTAATACATACTCAAAAATACAAATACCCCAAATTCATAAAAATCATATGTGTTTTTTATATTTTTTTCTGCTTACTTAATTGGTTTTACTATATAGCCTTCATCTTTTAATAGATTGATAAGCCCATTCTTCCCTGGCAAATGCCCTGCACCAACCATAATAAAGACTGGGTTTTTCCGAATAGAAAACAAAATTTTATCCATCCAAAAAATATTTCGTTTTACAAACAAAGTATAATAAAACAGTTCAGACTTTTCTTTTTTAAATATTTTCGGATGAAAAATCCATTTTTCAACTTGTAACAAATCCTGCTCATAATAAGCCTGCACCATTTTTTTTGAAATATCTATTAACGAATCCTGTTGTAACTCCACAATTGATTGTACCATCTCTTTTGCTTTGAGTTGCAGATCATCTGAAGAAAAAAGAATACGATAATCCCTTAATCCCAACTGTTCCATCTTTTCTTCAGAATCCAATTCAATTATTGGATAGGATTTTTCCTGTGCCAATCCCATCAACCTGGAGTCTATGCTTTCGTGTCTATTGTTGACGATTTTAAGAAAAGGATTTTCTTTTGCCCATTTTTGGGATTGTCTTTTAATCATTCCCAACTGCAAGCTCATAATAAGAGCATTGGGGTTTAAATTTACCTTTTCTGAAAGGCAGTTAAAATAGATTAAACATACAGAATCCAATATCGCTAATTCTTTTTCATCCAATAAATCTTTGTAAGTAGTGTCTGGCGGTAAATCTACATTTATGGGTTTTAGGGAATCTAACTTCTTCGGTCTTGTAAAATTATATTCAACAACAAACTGTTTTACAGAATTGAAAGCTTCAAAAACACCTGGAATACTATCCAGAAAGTGCTCGCTCATTCCATGGTTTGTCCCAAACAAATACGATGGTTTTTGTAATCCATTTCCTGAAATCTTCCATAATAATCCACCATCTGTGCACTCACTTCTACTACAAGAACAAATCACAAGATATATTAATATACCTTCAACAATTAATTTCCAATATGCAAAATGTGACTTTGTCATTTCAAAATTCTTCAATCAATTTTTTTATTTCAAAGATAATTCCTTAGCGTGCCACATGGTGGCACTCTGAAATTTAGAAAGATTTTAAATAATACTCCTGCATTTCCTGTTTGGCTCATTTCAACCTACCATTTTCAAGCCATAGTACATTATCTGCCTTTAAAGCAAAGTCCCGGTCACATGTAAACACTTCAATAATCATTTCTTTTTTCAGGCTTTGAAGTAATTTTTCACAAAAATCCTTCATCGCTTTATCCATAAAAATAAACGGTTCGTCGAGCAAAAGAATTTGTGGGTGCCGGTAAAGCGCAGCAGCTAAAGATACCAATTGTTTTTGGCCTGCTGACAATTTATCAGCACGCGTTGAATAACTATCCGGAAATTTTTCAAAAAATTGGCCGAATCCGGTTTTCTTACAAAATGAGATTACTTTTTCTGGCTCAAAAAGCTTATTTCCCCAACCCATATTTTCAATAACCGTTATATCAAAAAGCCGGGAAGGCTGAACAACCGATGATATCATCTGCCGCCAGGTATAGTCATCGAGGCTATCCCAGTTTTCGCCGTCAACTTCTATTTCCCCGGAACTAACTGGTAGAAGCCGGTTTAAAATGGAAACCAGCGCACTTTTTCCTGTTCCGGTATTCCCGTAAATAAAATTTAATTTTCCCCTTTCAATTTGAACATTAACTTTGTTAAAAACAGGTAACCGGCCGGGAAAAGAAAAAGCCAGGTTATTCAGGTTCAGCTTTTGTACGACATTCACAACAGGACGCGTATACTGCTCCGGGTTAACTTCCTTTGCTGATTCGTTTTGTTCTGTCCAGGAATACAGGTAATTTAACGAACAGGCCATGTTCAAAGTGCCAAAACCTATGTCGGTAAGTTTTAATAAACAACAAAAAAACGCCAGCAACCAACCGGTCAATTCAATCATAATGAAATTGCCGGGAGTATTTACAACCGGTACAGCCACCAGAATCATAAAAGAAATTACGCTATAAACAATTACCAGGTTAAAAACATTATCTTTATAATATTTCATGGTTAACACAGTTCCTAAAGAATATTTCAAACTATTAAGTATTGTTTCAGCTGATTTTTTTTCTCCGTTCATCCTTTTAGCCAAAATCAAATTATCGATGCTGTTTTTTATCAAATCCGTTTCCCGGGCATATCCCTGGTATTGTTCCAGGTTCAGTTTTGCAATTTTCCGATACTTCCATAAAACAATCATCAAAACGAGGAAAGTTAAGAGCGTTATGAACACTCCCAACCAACCGGAAAAAATCATGATTTTCGCGGCTGAAAACAGAAATATCAAAACCGTAAAAGGGAAGTTACAGATTACATTAAAAGTTTCCCCTGAAATCTGTTTTATTGTCTCTATAAAGGAAGCCATCTTCCCTGCTGAAAGTTCTTCGTTTATATACCTGTTGCTAAAAATATGCGTCGTTACCATTTTATTCCATTCAAAGGCTAAGCTTAAAACGCCCCGCTTAGTTATACCGTTGCGGACCCTGCCCCAAAAGAACATTACCATCAGTAAAGCAAAACCATACAGAAAAGTTATTAAAAGCTGACGGAAAACAGGTGTCGAAAAATATACATCCGTTTCGCCAAAAACCCTCGATACCAGAACAATAAAGATTACAGCAGCAAAAATACTTACACAAGCCATAAAAATAAACACCCGTCGGTGACTTTTTAACATCTCGTGCAGCCACTGCCGTTTCTCCGTCCTTTTTATTTTTTCTGTTTTAAAAGCAACAAGGGGCTCCATAGTCATCAAAGCCTTCGATTTCCAGATGGCTTCCAGTTCGTTTTCACGCATTTCCAATATACCCCATGAGGGATCGCCAACCATAAATTTTCCGTTTTGCCAACCATACAAAACAAAAAAGTCTTCGGCGCCTTTGTCCCTGGTTATGTGTAAAATTACAGGTTTTTCATTTTTCTTTAAATAATCAATGTTTGCTTTATAACCATCGGTCTTAAATCCTTCAATACGAGCAGCCTTGCACAGGCCAAGCAAACTGACATTTTCCTTAGAAGCGCCGCTGTTTTGCAACAATTTCGAAAAGGAAATACTTCCACCGTAAAATTTAATTACCGAGGCAATACAAGCTAACCCTGCCGAAATCTGATTACTGGATTTTATAAAAGTGGATTTTATTTTCCGAAGTTCTCCTGGTTCCATGTCAAGAGGCAATTATCCGGTTTACAATTTCAATTATTTCATCCGAATTGTTTTTCTTTTGGAATTTATCTCTCATATCCGTCACATTCTTTTTAAAAAAATTGTAACCCGATTTTATACGGTTCAGTTTTTTCGAAATTGTTTTTACGGAATCTTTATTTATACGCCCTCTCATCCCTATCCCGTGATAGACCACCCTGGCCGAGTTTCCGGGCTGGTCCCAGCCGGGCGACAATGGATAGACCAGCATGGGAACAACGTTAAAAACACATTCCGTAATGCTGTTCATTCCCCCGTGTGTAACCATTACATGGCAATACTGTAAAAGGTCAACCTGCGGGACATATTCATAAACAAAGAGATTTTCAGGAACAGGCAGAAATTGGTTAATATCGAAATCTTTTCCGGTGGAAAGGATAAACAAAAACCCAGGATTCATCCGGGCAACGCGCGACATTTTCAAGAAAAATTTTCTCACCTTCTTTTTATACCCCGCAGTTACGGTCCCAAGGGAACAATAAACAACAAAACCATCACCGGATTTCCTTACCTCCTCAAGTCTAACGAGCAACGGGAGATAACGCGGTAAGGTAATCTGCCCTTCGCGTTTAATTTCGGTTAAAGGGCCTATACGGAACACGCTTTCTTTTTCGGGATGGGGAAAATCGAACGCTGCGGGGGAAATGATCAAACGCGGAAAATCTTTCACCCCGATTCCAAACGAACGGGCAGGTTCAATCCTTTTTTTGATTTCGATTCCGTATTCATTGCAAACCTTAACATACAATGAAAAGCTGTCGCGGCCAAATGAAAGTATCCTGTCCGACTGTTTGTTTAAAAAATAATTTAACAATTTTACCTGCCAGAGCAAACTGCAAATAAATGCGTTTAAAATGCCCGGTACAGGAATATAATAAGAGGTAAACGGCGGCAACCCTGCTATTTTTCGTGTGTCGGGTTTAGTTTGAAACAATATTACCGGTATATCAAGTTTTTCATATAAGAAAGCTTTTATTGATGTTTGCTCGTCAAGTAAAACCAAATCAGGCATAATCTCAGAAACTGATGCACTAAATTCTACGATGTTCTTCTTTAATTTGCCCGATACTGAGGGGTGCAAAACATCATACAGATAATCCAGAAAATACTTTATTTTTGCAGCCCTGTTCGTAAAATTTTGGGAAACAACCGGTACTGCCGGAAGTAAAATGAAAGGAAACCCGAATTTTTCTATGCCGGCTTTTAAACCTAAAGCGCTCCCGTAATATACATCATAACCCGATTTTTTCAAGAGGTTAGCCATTTTAAGGGTGGCGTGAAAATGCCCGCGGGCAGGTAATATGTCGATAAGGATTTTAGGCATCTAAACTCAATTTAACCGAATTATATTTTAAACGGGCCACCTGCGATTTATAAAATTTGTTCAAAAAATAATAAATAACAAATTCGTGCATCCGCTGTTTTGTGCGGAAAAGCCGGTTAAAGTGCATGTGTGCCAAGCTGCTTAACAAATTATTCAACGGCATTTCCAATTCATTGCTTTTAAAACCGTCCAACACATTTTGAATGACCGGGCCTGCCTGTTGTGAGTACCAGTCAATATGCTTAATTCCTGGAATGTTTTTATCTTCACCATCTGTTTTTAATATTTTTTCCAATCCTGCCATTTCCTGCCTGTATTTTTTGTCCAATTGTATTTTCATCGGTTTATTCAGGTTAAACTCAGTTGAAAAACTATTGCTGTTGGCCTCGCAGAATCTGCTTTTTTCCTGCAATGTCAACCCAAATAAGTCAATCAAAGTATTTGCATATTTTACACCCCAAAGCCACCGATGTAAATCATTTCCTGAATTTTCCGTTTCTTTCAGGGTTTTCAGGATAGCAATACTGTCGATACAAAACAGCGTTTCCATCTCCGAAATGGTACTTCTCCCGTACCTTTCCAGTTCCCTGTTGTAGGTATCGGTGCAAACATTCCAAATCAACCTGTTTTCTACATAGGGTTTTATTATTTTATTAAAGCGTTGAACTACTTCTGCAAGGTTTGACTTTTCTGAAAGATGAAACCTTACACGAAGATGATAATCAGGATCGGCGTACCGAATAAAAAAGAATTTATCGATGACCTGTTCCTTCAGCAATTCATCAACCAATAAATGAATCTCATTTATCAGGATGGATTCCAACATTTTGGGGCCGGAATAAATTTTAAAATAAAGCCACTCGTCGCCAATCATAAATTTTCGATGTACACCTTCCTTCATATTATTGAAGTTTTTTATGAAAACACAATATCACCTGGTTGGTAAAAACCTCCTCCCCTCTTTTTACCAACGGATACTCATCGTCAAATAAGAATTCCTCTAATCTGAAACTTCGTTTTTTTACTTCGGAAAATAACATCTGAACTGAAAGCAACCAATTAAAATCAATCAGCAGTTTGTTATCTCCCTGCACCAGAAGCGCCCTGTCAGGGATTTTCTTTTCTTTCCGGAACAAAGAAGCTTTTTCAAAAAAACGGCTGTCCGTAATTGCAGGGATTGGTTTTGTATCGTCTGCTGAAATGTTCCATGTTGCCGGCGATAAAACTGTATGTTCGTATCGTACTCGCGGTAAAAAAGGCTTGTTTTCCAGAACCGGCCCCCAGTTGAATCCAACTCCTCCGCGTAATTCCTGCGTTTGCATCATACAAAGAAACTGATAGACAGGCAGTGCATTATTTGAATAATTATGGGCACAGGTTAATCTTGGAAGAACTTCTTTATTAAACTTTATTGAACGTAATTTAATCGTTCTTCCCTGGGACGCCGAAACCATTAAATCGGTTAACGGGATAACATTATTTTTATCCACTGACGCATTGGCCAAATAAGGGATTTCGTATTTACGCAAGGTTGGCCGCATCAGAATATTTCCGGTCCTCGATTCGGGCAAATGGACAATTTCGGCCACAATTTTTTCCGGGTTTAATTGCTGTTCAGTACCTGTAATTTCTTTTACAAAATCTTCAATCTGTTTGTCAATATAACAAAACCTTCCGAGTAAATTTGCAGCAGAAGATCCCCCGGCTTGCCTTAGTAAAACAAGCGGACCGTCAGGGCTTTTTTCGGTGCGGATTATTTCCGCCATGGCTGAAAATGTGCCTGGCAAATCGTCCCAGTTTTCAGGAAACGCAGACAAATCTTTTTTGGTAATTACAATTTCTTCACTATCGGGATTTGTTAGAAATTCGTCATATTTTTTAATTAAAAAGGATTGCACTGCATTCAATTTTATATCAACGCTGCCTACCGGATTACCGTAAAAGGGAATCCCATTGAGCAATGGCGACAAATCGCCTCGCTGTCCGTCAATATTTCCAAACCCGATTCCCGTTTCCACATCCAGCGCCACGGTTAAAGGCACTTCTTCGTCTTCGTACTTTTTATAAAACTCCTCGCGGAACTTTTTCAACAATGGATTTTCGGTTTTTGTGGTTAACCGGTTTAACGCACCGATTGCTTTTTTAACCTCTTCGATTATTTGTATGCTTAAGGTGGCTGTTTCCGGTTTAATAAACAAATCAGACTGAAAAAGATACTTTTCGTTGTATTTTGTTTGAAACTGTTTTAGCTTTTCTTTTATATTCTGGTAACAAGTAACAGGTCGCCCAACAGATTTCCGGTCAATGGTTTTTAAACCTTCATCGATGTTTATTAACTTCACCACCAATTCTTGAGTTCCGACAAGTTTTTCCAGTTTTTTAATCGTTTGCCCCAATAATTCATCACCTGTAACAGCAGGTTCCAATTCACTCACCAAAAGCTGGTTGTGTACCAATTCCCCGACATACTCCCGGGCTACCTCCAAGGCAATATCCTCATCCACCAGCAGGCCGGCCAGTTCATCTATAGTCCGGCCATTCTTAGCTTCATCCAGCACTTTCTGCAAATAATCCGTACCCTCAACGGCTGTAAGGTTATATTTCCTTTTCATTTTGGCATAAAAATACTCTGTATAGCGCAGGCCACTGCCCGAGGAGTAAATACTTGTATTGGGAAAAAATTTTAGTTGTCTTTTTATACGTTCCAGGTTTTCAATATCTTTTATTAAAGCACACAAATAATCCATATCGAGCCGGGTGCTGCTTTTAAATTTGCAGGTTGGGACCGGAACAATATTACTATTCCCGCCAATTTTCCCAACACCGCACCCGGCAAACAGGCCAAAAGGGGTGCAGCGGGCGGACATGCGGATCAAATACTTTAACAAAGAAATCCTGAGTTTTAAAATATCTTTTGCTCCTTCCATTTTTTTGTGATTATTCCACTGGCTTTCGTTAAAAAACTCTGATGATGCCAGGTAAATTGCCTCTTGAAAAAGCTTATCATTTAACAATTCAATATCTAAGGTTAATCTGTATTTCTTTTCTAAAAGGTTGAATGAATAAACCGGAGTTCTGAAAATAAAATTTTGAAAACACTCCAATGCGCCCGGCACAGAATCGATCTTATTAAACGGATTTAAATTATTTTTACTCATTCAGGATTAACTTATATAATTAAAAAGTATCAACTCAGTAACAGACATTCATCCCATACAGGTTCTTCTTCTGAAATGTTTGAAAGCAGAGCGAGGCCTATTCCTGAAATCCCATCCAGTAAGCCTAAAACTGGTTTTAAACCTCCCCTTAATTCAGGATACCAGGTTTTGTAACCCGCAAAGCCATCGTTATATTTGGCAAACTCCAAGGTTTTTTCTATCCAGTAATTTGCAGCTTCATTAAATTCAGGAATTTTTGTATTAAAATACATACGTTTAAAAATATGGGATATTCCTGCTGAACCGTGACAAATACCTGCATCTATAACATGGTTTGATTTTAAATCAAGCCGTTTACATGAATGCAATAACAACTCAATAGATTCATTTTCAAGTTCTTTGTCTTTCAAAACCTTTGCTGCATTCCAAAATGTTACCGCTAACCCCAAATCACCATAACACCAGGCAAGCCGGCTATCTTCCTGTATTTCCATTTTTTGTAATTTCCAGGAAGGGAAAATCGAATTATACTTTCCAATGGGTAACTTCTGCTTCTTTATAAACTTTAATCCCCCACGTATCATTTCCAAACAAAGCTCTTCACAAATATTACTCTTATATAAATCACATAAAATTTTAACTATACTGGAAATCCCGTGAGACAATGATATATGAGTCCAGTCTAAAAAGGTCATGGGCAAAAATAAAGATTTAATTCCAAATCAGATGTTAATAAATCATGCTCATAAAACACT
>DSBF01000387.1 GCA_011049495.1 Ignavibacteria bacterium | reverse complement strand
GGAACATCCAGAATTATCTTCCTCGATTTAATGCGCGCTATTGCCGTATTAATGATGGTACAAGGACATACTGTTCATACTTTTTTGGATGGTGATCTTCGTACTACCGAATCATTATTTTATACGGTTTGGTACACTTTGCGTGGTTTTACTGCACCAATATTTATGTTCACTGCGGGTGTAGTTTTTACATATCTATTATTCTACAAAAGTAAAAATCATAACAAGGAACGAGTGATCAAGGGATTGAAAAGATTTCTACTCCTTGTTTTTTTAGGTTATATGTTGAGGTATCCAACTTACACAATTTTTAATTTTTCAAATGTATCTGAAAGTCAATGGCGCATTTTCTTTGCTGTTGATGCTCTTCATCTAATCGGGTTTGGTTTATTGTTTATTATCTTACTTTCGCTAATAGCCGAAAAAATTAAAATTTCTCCATACTGGACTCTTTCAATCGGTACATTATTTTTTGTGTTTTTATATCCATTTACCTCTTCGGTTGAATGGAATGAAATATTACCTGCACCTATTGCAGCATATTTTTATAATAAAACAGGCTCGATTTTTCCGCTTTTCCCTTGGGCTGGATATGTTTTGGGAGGTTCAATTCTCGGTGTATTTCTTGCTCATAAAAATCATGTTTTCAAGAAAAAACGTTTCGGTTCATTATTAATTATAATTGGTCTTAGTTTGGTGTTAGTTCATTTTGCAAGTTCAGAAATTAATTGCTGGGTATTAGGAGAAAAGCTAAGTATTACCTATGGTGTTTCAATATTTTTCTTAAGAATCGGTTTTGTTATTGCATTAAACGGTGCTATTGCTTTGCTGGTAATTAAGATAGAAGACATTCCGCAAATTATAAAAATTATAGGCAGACATACACTTCTAATTTATGTTGTACATCTTGTAATATTGTACGGCAGTGCATGGGTTCCGGGGCTTTATAAATCATACGGACAAAGTTTTAGTATTACTTATACTCTTTTATCTGTTCTTTTGATGTATCTTTTAATGGGTGGGATGGTTTTCGCACTGGAAAAAATTAAAAAATACAGAAAAGATAATTTTGCCACTTAATACTGATAGATATAATTATTATAATTAAATTAGAATATGAGAAATTCAGGTGAGATAGACCCCAAATTAAGAGCCGAAGAAAAACAGGCAGAAAATGTTTTGCGTCCTTCCGGCTTTGATGAATTTGTAGGTCAAAATAAAATTACAGACAACTTGAAAGTATTCATTGGTGCGGCTAATAAACGAAGCGAAGCACTCGATCATGTTTTACTGACAGGACCACCGGGACTTGGTAAAACCACTTTAGCGCACATTATCGCCAATGAAATGAATGTTACTATCAAAACAACTTCGGGACCCGTTTTGGAAAAACCCGGTGATCTTGCCGGTATTTTAACTAATCTTGAAGAAAAATCAGTTCTCTTTATTGATGAAATTCACAGGCTAAGTCCTGTTGTTGAAGAGTATCTTTATTCAGCAATGGAAGATTACAAAATTGATATTATGATTGATGCCGGACCTAATGCGCGCACGGTACAAATAAAACTTCCAAGTTATACTTTGATCGGTGCAACAACCAGAGCAGGATTACTTACTGCACCATTACGTGATAGATTCGGTATTAAATCACGTTTGGATTATTATGATGCAGAATTAGTAACAAAAATTATTAAACGTTCGTCATCAATTCTAAAAATAAAAATCGAAGAAGATGCCGCATTTGAAATTGCTAAACGATCACGTGGTACGCCTCGTATTGCTAACAGACTTTTAAGAAGAACAAGGGACTTTGCAGATTTTGATAACAAAAAATCGATCGATATGAATATTGCCAAAAAAGCTTTACTCGCCTTAGAAGTTGATGAAGACGGTCTCGATGAAATGGATAAAGATATTATTCTTACAATAATTGATAAGTTCAACGGCGGGCCTGTCGGGATTAATACAATCGGCACTGCTGTAAATGAAGACCCCGGTACAATTGAAGAAGTGTACGAACCTTTTTTAATTCAGCAAGGATTTATACAAAGAACTCCGCGCGGAAGAGAAGCAACACAATTGGCTTATAAAAAATTTAATCGCACTAAGCGTACTAAATATGAACAGAATAATCTATTCGATAAATAATTATGGTAGATGTAAAAAATATTAAGTTCGGGAATGACAGACCTTTTGTTTTAATAGCCGGACCATGTGTAATTGAAAATGAAGAAATGATTCTCTCTACTGCAAATGAGATTAAGAAAATTACAAATGAATTAGAAATTCCGTTTGTCTTCAAATCAAGTTATAAAAAAGCAAACCGAACAAGTTTGAATTCATTCTCCGGATTAGAAATTGATGAAGCATTATCCATATTGAATAAAGTTTCGAGCGAACTAAACTTGCCGATAATTACAGATGTTCATAATACCGAAGAAGTCTATCAAGCGGCAGAGATAGTAGATATATTACAAATTCCGGCTTTTCTTTGCCGACAAACAGAATTGCTGCTTGCTGCTGGCAAATCCGGGAAAGTAGTCAATATTAAAAAAGGTCAGTTCATGTATCCACCCGATATGAAACATGCCGCCGAAAAAGTTGAGTCAACAGGCAATAAAAAAATATTACTAACCGAACGGGGCACATCTTTTGGGTATAGAGATTTAGTAGTTGATATGCGTTCGTTGGTTATGATGAAAGAAATTGGTTATCCTATTGTAATGGACGCAACTCATTCTGTTCAATCTCCCGGCAGCGGTGGATATACCGGGGGTAATCCTCAATATATTTTTCCATTAGCTAAAGCTGCAGTTGCCGTAGGTATCGATGCATTATTTTTGGAAGTTCATCCCGAGCCAAGCAAAGCGCTAAGCGATGCTTCGAGTCAATTTAAGTTAAGTGAATTGAAGGAATTATTAATCCCCTTGCAAAAAATTGATAGAGTAGTAAAAGGTTATTAAAAAATGCAATGAAAAGTACAAAGCTTGTATTATTCGACTTAGATGGTGTGTTGATTCAAGAACATCGTGATTATACTTTAGAACAAATATTAGTACCGCTTAAAAAATTTGTTGAGGAATTATCCGAACATGGAATTCGGTTTGCAATAATAAGCGGAAGAAGAAAAGATGAGGTTACTGATTTTGTTAATGAATGTAATATCCCGTTAATTAATTCTTCTCTTAATAAAGTCAATGATGCAGAAAAACTAATTAAAGAAATAGGAATCAATTTTGATGAAGTATTTTTTATGGGGGATGATATTTTAGATATTCCGCTATTGCAAAAAGTAGGATTTAGCGCCGCACCTAAAAACGCGAGACGTGAAGTTAAGCGTGTAGTAATGAAAATTATACCTGCTGAGGATGTGGAATTTATGCTTAATGAAATCAAGTTAATTGTTTTACAAAAATGAAATTTCATGCTTCCTGATAAAACATCAGATAAATACCCACGCAGACTAACGGAGACTGAAAAAAAATATCTTAGAAAGGTTCTACCTATAGACAGAATTGGTTATAAATATTATAACGAAAAGCTCGATGAACTCTTTATAATCGGGAAAGGAAGATTTCAAAAAGATGACTATGTATTAGGCAGTCAAAATGATAAACCGGATTTTACTGCACCTGCATCACCGATGTTTGCGGTAGGTACAATAATTACCTCTTCACATAAAGTGGAAATTTCAATTCACGAAGAGTTTGAAGATAAAATTGAACTTGATTTTGCTGTCAACGGTGCTGATGAATTCAATGAAGATATTATGGATTGTTGGACATATTCCGAATGGCTTCCCGGTATGAAATCGCCACCGGATAATACAGAAATACGTGAAGTTCATCTTGAGAAAAATAAAATTGTTATTGCAATTGCAGCTTACTCTAAACGTGTTTGGGTTTATGAATCTGAAACTGGAGTAAATCATTTAATACCTGTAACAAATTTTTATAACGAAATTATGCGAGTTAAGAATGAACGTAATCCTAAAATTGCATTGGAAGTGAAAAGATTGTTTACGAATCTTGATGAATTAACCGATCAGGAAATAATTCAAGGATTTTTATCATACAATAAATATCTTAACAAAATTAAAATTGATTATTCCTTATTCTTAAATCAGGAGAAAATCGAGAAAAAATCATTCTTTGAAAATTTTTGGAGGAAAAAGAATTGACGGATAAAGAAATTTTAGATAAAGGCAAACAAGTTATTAAACTTGAAAGTGAAGCCGTAGCAGATTTATATAATTTTTTGGATGAAGAATTTATAAAAGCTGTTAAAACTATTTCGGAAACGAAAGGAAGAGTTATCATTACAGGACTTGGTAAATCCGGTTTGATTGCCCGTAAAATTGTAGCAACATTTAACTCAACCGGAACAGCCGCAGTCTATTTACATCCTACAGATGCACTTCACGGTGATCTTGGTATGGTTCGAAGTGAAGATGTACTAATATTAATTTCCAAAAGCGGCAACACAGAAGAACTTGTGAATCTAATGCTGATGCTGAAGCGAATGAATGTAACTTTAATCGGAATGTTAGGTGAGAAAAATTCAAAAATTGGAAGAGAGTGTGATATATTTTTAAATGTCTATGTGAAGGAAGAAGCATGTCCGCATGATCTTGCACCGACTTCATCATCAACAGCGGCACTTGTTATGGGCGATGCGCTTGCAATTACTTTACTTGAATTGAAAGGATTTACTACCGATGACTTTGCATTTCTTCATCCCGGTGGAAGTTTAGGTAAACGTCTTTCTTTAAAAATTTCCGAGATAATGTACAAAGGAAAAAATGTTCCAATTGTTAAAGAAGAAACCTCACTTAAAGATGCGATCTTGGAGATGACATCAAAACGTCTCGGTGTTACTTCTGTTGTTGACAATAACGGTAACTTAACCGGTGTTTTAACGGACGGGGATCTTAGAAGATTACTTGAAAAGCAAAGCGATATAAAGAATCTCGTTGCAAAAGATGCAATGAGTAAAAATCCTAAAACAATTAAAGCAGAATTTCTTGCATCGTTTGCATTACAGCAGATGGAAAATTTTAAGATAACTTCTCTCGTTGTGGTTGATGACGACATTAAACCTATCGGTATTATTCACCTTCATGATTTAATTGAAATCGGGTTACAAAGAAGATGAAAAAGTTTGTAACATTAATTAGCCTTGTTATAATATCTTTTGCCTGTCAAGAGGATGTAAAGCCGATTAAGTTCGATGCTTTCACCGGTGAAGAAATACCTTCTCAAGAAAGTTGGGATTCAAGAATAATGATTACCGATTACGGTAATTTGAAGGCGATCATTTATGCTGATCATATCCGCGTTTATGATGACCGAAAAGAAACATTTTTAGAAGGTGTTAAAATTAATTTTTTTGATGAGGAAGAAGTTATCGCTTCGAGATTAACATCCAAGAGAGGCAGAGTTGACGACAGAACACAAGATATGTTCGCTATTGATTCGGTAGTTGCTAAAAATGATACCGGTACTATTCTCGAAACTGATGAATTAAAATGGGACAACAAAACTCAAAAGATAACAACAGATAAATTTGTGACAATAACTACTGAAGAAGAACGCATAGAAGGATACGGTTTTGTATCCGATCAAGGTTTGCAGAATTATACTATTTATAACATTACCTATTCAACCAGATTAGCTAACGAGAATAAATGAAAAAAATTGTTCTATTAATATTTATGTCGTCTTGCTTTGCTTTCGCTCAGGAAACTGAGCAAGTGATTGTTGTTGGCGATAGTTTGATTGGTAAAACAATAAACGGACAAAATGTTAGAGAAGTAATAGGCAATGTCGTTATTACTCAAGGTGATGTTGTTATTACATGCAAAAAAGCTATTCAGTATTTAGTAAAAAATGAATTCGAATTAATCGGAAATGTTGTAGCAACTCAAGATTCAATTGTTATTAAAACTGAAAGAGCATATTATTTCGGTGATTCAAGAACTGCCAGAAGCGATACAACTGTATTTCTTAGTGAGCCGGGTTTTGACTTAAATGCTAAAAGAGGAAGGTATTATTATAATCAAGACCTTGCTCATTTTACCGGTGATGTTGTTTTAGTTGATTCATCATTTACTTTAACATCCCAAGAACTTTTTTATTTTAGTGAAGAGGAGAAGATTATTGCTAAAACTAATGTTCAAGTTATGGATACATCATCGATAATCTTTGCCGATAGTCTCAGGCATTATAGAGAAGAAAATATTTCTTATGCATTCGGAAATGTAAGAGTTGATAATTTTGCGAACGATCTTATCATTTATGGTGATTCACTTTACAATGATAATAAAAAACAATATTCGCGTGTAACCGGTTCACTATTATTTATGCAGATAGACACAAGCAGTTCGGGAAAAATTGATACTTTGCTCATATCCTCTAAAGTAATGGAATCATTTAATGATTCGACAAAAAAATTCATTGCAACCGATTCGGTAAAAATTGTTCGAGGTGATTTTGCATCATTAAATGATAAATCGATTTTGTATAATGCCGAAGAACGTATTGAAACTCACAAGTTAAACTTTGATTCAAATCGTCCCATTATTTGGAATGAAGAAACACAGCTTGTCGGTGATTCGATTTTCATTCATCTTAAAGAAAGGGATTTGGATTGGATTGATGTGCGGGGGAGCAGTGTAATAATTTCGAAAAAGGAAAACTATGATTGGCGTTACGATCAAATCTCAGGTAAACAAATTAATATGTACTTCGAAGACGGGGATATTGTTAGAACCGAGGTGTATGAAAATGTCTTAAGTATTTATTATATGTTTGAAGAAGGGGAACCGAGCGGATTAATTAAATCAAGTTCTCAAACCGCAAAAATATTTTTTGATGAAGGACAAGCAGTTGATGTAAGACTTTATCAAAGTGTTATTAGTGAGTATCACCCGGAGAATTTGGTTGTTGGAAAAGAAAGAGAATTTACTCTGCCGCAATTTATTATTTATGGAAACAGACCGTCAAAACAAGAACTCTTAAAAATGATACGGAAATAATATGGCTGAACATCTGAAACTAAGAAGTGAAGGGTTAGTAAAAAATTATAAAAAGAGAACAGTTGTTGATAATGTCTCTGTCAATGTTGAACAAGGAGAAGTTGTCGGTCTGCTTGGTCCAAACGGTGCCGGTAAAACAACAACTTTTTATATGATTGTCGGGATGATAAAACCTAATGACGGACATGTTTTTTTGGAAGAAAATGAAATAACAACCGAACCGATGTATAAACGCGCAAAAATGGGAATAGGTTATCTGCCTCAAGAAGCATCAGTTTTTAGAAGACTCAGCGTAGAGGATAACATTATGGCTGTGCTTGAAATGTTGAAAGTTTCCAAGCAAGAGCGAAAAGAAAGAATGGAAGAACTATTAGAAGAATTAAGTATCACGCAAATCCGAAAAAGTTTAGGATTCCAATTAAGCGGCGGGGAAAGAAGAAGAACCGAAATTGCTCGTGCGCTTGCAACAAAACCAAGATTTATTTTACTTGATGAGCCGTTTGCCGGAGTTGATCCAATTGCGGTTGAGGATATAATGACAATAGTTCATAACCTTAAACATAAAAACATCGGTATACTGATCACTGACCATAATGTTCACGAAACACTCAGCATTGTCGACCGCGCTTACATTTTAATTAATGGTAAGATTTTCAAAGAGGGGAGTGCACAAGATCTTGCCGAAGATGAAGAAGTACGCAAACTTTATCTTGGTGAAAAGTTTAAGTTAGATAGATATATTATATAAGAAAATACATTGAAATTATGTGTTATTTTCAACATATTGAAAGCGAAAATAATAAATCGTTTGTTTTGTTATTGATCGTACTGATACTTAAATTTACAACGTAACGTAAGACTATAATAGTTTTTAATAACTGATGGAAACAAATTATGACATTGCTTTTAGATAATTATAAAAATATACATACTGAGGTTCGTAAATTTAACCAAAACTTGGAACAAGTTGGTATTGAGGAAGTTAAGAACCTAGCCAAGCAAATTACTAAATCCTACAAAAAGGGTAATCTTTCACAAAAAGCATTGGAGGATGCACTTTATATCCTTTTATCTACTTATATCGATATTAAATTTTCTGAAAAGGTAACTAAAAAAGATGTTTTTAATACTAATAGTTTTTTTCATTTTTATCATCCAAGGAGGATATTAGATGAATGCTGAGGTAGATAAAAACTCTTCAAAGTCTTCTGGGTCAAAAGATTCTTCTATAGAAAAAACTAAGATAAAAAAAGGTGAGAATGAAAACACCGATGATTCTACAAATAAAGAAAAACGGAGTGTTCAAGATAGTGAAATTAATGAGGTTATAGAAGAGTTACCACCTGAGCATAGAAAAACTTTCCGTGCGTTAATACATTCTTCATCAATGATGAACAAGCCAACACATCCACTTTTTGATAAATTTAATGAAAATCATATTGATAAATTTTTGGATTATACTCAAAGAGATGATGATAACTTATTCAAGTTGAAAAGTAGCAATAGATGGTTTGTATTAGTTTATACATTATTAGTTATCGCAGTTTTTTTGTTTTTGGTTGTCTTTTTATTACCTACCGATAAAGAGATGTTTCTGGATCTTGTTAAGATCTTAGTAGCTTTTGGGGGAGGAGTTGGCAGTGGTTACGGATTAAAATCCTACCTAGATCGGAAATAAAACAAAACTCTCAAAATATTATGTGTCAAAATCTTCCAACATATTTTTTTCTTGTCACTTCATCTGTAAAAACTGCAGCAAGTTTGCCGGTATCTTTTTCATAGAATTCGATTTTAATCGGCAAAGCGCTCATTCCTATTATTGTAACAAGAAACCAACCAAGTCCCGAGTAAACAGATTTTCTTTCGTACTTAGTTTTATCGGATTCGTAATATTCAGATGTGTTTGTGTTCATTGTAATAGAGGTTTTTCAAAAAGAGTAAAAAAAACCCGCAAACCTAATGATTGCGGGTTTATATTGTAATTAAAAATAGAACTATTC
>DSBF01000374.1 GCA_011049495.1 Ignavibacteria bacterium | reverse complement strand
TTTTTCAGAATTATGCACTACTTTTGAAGGACATAATTTTATTACCGGATAAAACCAGGTAAATAATTACTGTTTGTGAACTATTTATTATAGGGAATTATGCCTGAATATACATTGAATGCTTTAATTATTGATGATGAACCTGCAGCAGTAAAAAATTTAGAGATGCTTCTAAAAAGTTTTCAGGAGATTCAAAGCGTAAAAGGATTTACTGACCCAGTAAAAGGTTTTAATACTGCAATGACAATAAACCCCGATATTTTGTTTCTTGATTTACAGATGCCTGGATTATCAGGAATTGAAATGATAAAAAAGATAGAGGAATTAAATCTTCATATTCATATTGTTATTGTTACTGCATTTGAAGACTTAGTTGTTAGGGCTGGGCATTACGGAGTAATCGATCATCTATTAAAACCAGTTTTAATTGAAGATTTAAGAAAGAGCATACTTAAATATAAGATACATAAAAAGAACCATGGAGATGGAGGTAAGGATTCTCATTTTAAGAAGCAATTAAAAAGAGTTCGTATTCCTACCAGTTTTGAAGATTTTTTCTTTAACCCTGATGATATCTTTTTTCTTGAAGCTGACGGAAATTATACCAATATAATCACTCCCAACGGGGAAAAAATAACATCGAGCTATCACCTTGGGAAAATTCAATGTTTTTTGCCTGAAGATATTTTTTTTAGGGTTTCAAGAAAAGTTATCATCAATTATAACTACTTGTATAAAATAGACAAACGTAAAAAGCTTTGCATTTTGAGCAGTTACAATAAAAAAGCTCAAATTGCTTATTCCAGAACTATTATTTCAGCGACAGGATTAATGAGCTAAACTTCTTTTATTTAAAAATATACATTATTCATTTGCAAAAAGACACCTTTCAATAAAAGACCCCCAAACTTATTCTCATAAAATACAGAGTTATGTTATCTTGCGCGATTATAATACTGTGAACTCTAAAATCTTGTATCCGGTGATTTAAAGAATTTTTTTTAATGAAGGATCATTTTTCAAACCATTTAAAAGATGCAATCCTAATTTCAAAAGCGATTGTTAAGGAATTTTCAAATTCTGAGATTTCGCCATCTCATTTGTTTAAATCTATGCTTCACAGGAGGTTGCCGCTTAGATCGAAATTGGAGCAATTGGATAAAGATGTTTACTACATAGAAAATTGGTTAGACTTTAGGATACAAAAACTACCAAAGTCGTCTAAAATTTTTGATAATCCTGAATTTGATGCGAAAACAATAGCTGTATTGAACGAAGCAGAAAATATTAGAGTCCAATACAATCTTGACAAAGTAGACATTCAATGTGTTTTAGCTGCTATTTGTATTCCGGGAGTTGGATACACCTTTGAGCAACTAAAAACCCTGCCGATTCATTATGACGAAGTTGTAAGTATTTTTTTCTCTAATTCCGGCTCAAAAATAAAAGCTTTTGCAAAACAAAACACAAGTCTGGTGTCTGATGGTAAAATTTCATCAAAACAGAGCATGCTCGATAAGTTTTGTATCAATAAAACTAAGCTGGCCTCCGAAGGGAAATTAGATCCGGTTGTTGGACGGGATAAAGAAATTAGACTGATTTCAGAAACGTTAAGCAGAAGAAGTAAGCCCAATGCTATTTTAGTAGGAGAACCCGGAGTTGGGAAAACTGCTGTTGTTGATGGCATTGCTCAGGCCATTTATGAAAAAAAGGTTACCCCTAAATTGCAAAATGCTGTAATTTATGAACTTGACATAGGGTCTTTAATTGCAGGAGCTTCTTACAGAGGGGAAGTAGAAGACAGACTTAAAAAGATCATTGCTGAAATAAAAGAGCATGAAAATGCTATTTTATTTATCGATGAAATTCATTTATTAGTTGATAAACAGGGAAGTACAGCCGGTGCGGGTAATATTTTAAAGCCGGAACTTTCAAGAGGAGATTTTACTATTATTGGTGCTTCTACTCAAAGTGAGTTTTCAAAATATGTTGAAGGAAACGAGGCGTTTACCCGCCGGTTTGAAATTATCCGAATTGTAGAACCTGATGATGGATTGGCTTTGCAAATGCTAAAAGCTGCAATCCCGAAATACGAAAGTCATCATCAGATTACGGTGACTGAAGATGCACTGCTTGAGGCTATTCAGCTGTCAAAAAGATTCAGCAAAGAACGAAAACTACCTGATTCAGCCATAGATTTACTTGACAGATCTATGGCTGCCCTGCAAATGATGAATGAAGTGACAGCAACTGAAGTGGAAGATATAAAGCTTAAATATAGCGAGTTGGAAACAAATTTAGCTAATCAGAAAGCTGATTTTAAAAGGGGTCTTCTTAAGGAGTTTTATTCGACCATTGGCAAGCAAATCAGTTACCTCATGTTGGCAAGTGTGAATTATAATCCTGAAAATCTTTCCCGTGACAATATTAGGGATTTGAAGCAGGTAATTCATTCTGTTTTGAAAGAATTGGACAATAGGGTAAAAATCAAATTAGATAAACTCACTCCCGATAATATAACAGCTGTTGTTTCTTATAAAACAGGAATTCCTATTGGCAAATTGAAATCAAGCGAGCAGGAGCGTTTATTAAAGATAGAAGGCGAACTGAAAAAGCGTGTTGTTGGTCAAGAGCCTGCCATCAGGGAAATTGCACAGGCAATCAGGAGGTCTCGAGCAGGAATCAGAAAAGAAAACAAACCCATTGGTTCTTTTTTCCTTGTTGGCCCAACCGGAACCGGAAAAACAGAACTTGCACGCACATTGGCCAATTATCTTTTTCAGGATGAAAATTCAATGATTCGTTTTGATATGTCAGAATTTACTGAAGAGGCATCCGTTTCACTTTTGCATGGTGCTTCACCAGGTTATGTAGGATACGAAGAAGGAGGTTTTCTGGTGAATGAAATAAGACAAAAACCTTATTCTGTGGTGCTATTCGATGAAATTGAAAAGGCCCACCCCGGAGTATTTAAAATATTTTATCAGATTCTTGACGAAGGGAAGTTACATGATAAATTAGGTAAAGAGGGTGATTTTACACATGCCATTATTCTTTTTACTTCCAACATAGGCAGTGAAAGCATTATTAAGGCCTTCAGGAAAGATAATAAGCTGCCTAGTGAACCTGTTGTCAAGGAAGAGATGAAACAATACTTTCCCCCAGCCTTTATAAACCGGCTCGATAAAATAGTTCCTTTTGCGCCAATACACGAAAAAGTTATCTCACTTATTTTTGATATACACATTAAAAATGTGATGAAAATGCTCGATAGAAAATCTGTTAAATTAAAGATCGATGAAAAAGCAAAAGCCAGATTATCAGCCTTAGGGTATAATATTGAGTATGGAGCCAGACCTTTACTTGGTGTAATTCGGGATTACATTGAAACTCCTTTGGCCAATATGATAATTGGCAACGAAATAAGTGAAGGTGATACTGTCAAAGTTAATATAAACGATGCAAACCAGTTTGTTTGGGAAATCAGCAAATAACTTATTATGAATGTATATCAGCGAATATATAAGTTTTTCAAAAAACGCCGAAAGCCGGTTGACATTCATAGTACTGTTAAAGAAGAACAGCAAAAAATAAAATTTAACACATATAATTCAAAAATATCCATTGAAACAAGGAACGAATAAAATAAAATTAAATCGTAAAAGTTATGGCAAAAAAAACAGTTTACCGAAAAGTAGTTGATATAGACGTTGGGGAAGATATCGTCATTCTTCCCGACAATAGAACGCTTATGGCTGAACAACTAACCGACAAAGCTCCCAAAGATGCCAAAGCACAAGAGTTTAAAAATATCGATGAAGTTTTTGAAAATTTTCAGCCGGAGGTTGACATGACCTTTGAAAATGAAAAGGGGGTTCCACAGAAAGAGATTTTGACTTTCAGGAGCTTAAACGATTTTGGACCAGATGGAATTGCCCTCCAAAGTGCATTTCTTAATGGAATAAAAAACAAAAAAGAGGTGTATGAAAATTTTATTGAACTCATTAAAAAGAATACAACTCTTCGAAATGCACTTGCTGATCCTGATGCCAAAAATCAAATATTAAAAGGGCTTAAGGCAATGCTTCTTGAACTGGAAAATAGTTTAAAATAAGGAGGGTTATTTATGAAAAGTGAAAAGGCAAAAAGTGAAGAACCGATTAAAGCTCAATATAAAGAAATAACAAGCCAGGAATTTGCAATAGAAAATCCGGATGAAGCTTTGCGAACCTCAGTTGAAGAATTGGAAGACCATGGTGGATTCGAAATTTTCTGCATACTGGACGATAATTTTGAAAATCTTGATCCAGGGAATATGGCAGTTAAAGATGTTTATCTTTCAGAAGTTGAGTGGAAAAGTGACAGGGAAAAGCTGCTTGGAAATGTTAAGACTTTAATCGATATTTTTTCGATGGAGGGTAGTATATCCGATATAGTTGAAGGTTGCGAATTAAAGGTGGCTCTGTACGAAGAACTTTTTAATACAAATCTTGGAAAAGCGTTGGAAAGAACAAAGGAGCTGGAACAGGCTTACTGGAACGTGGGAATGTTCTTTAAAAATACCAACAGCGAAAGCCTGGAGTATTTTCTGCTAATGAATGTGGACAGAAAAGCACTATCTGATCTGAACGACAGGAAGTTTTTCCCGGCCATTGAAAAAGAGTTAAAACAGGGATACCACAAATTTGACCTTACCGGGAACTATTCCAATTTGGTTTTACCCATCTGGTTAGGTTCAAAACAAGTTGTTGACAAATGGGGTGAAATGGTTCACAAATACAAGGCAACACTTATTACCGATTACCGAGATTTTGATTTGAAAAGTGCTAAAAATTTCATTGAAAAAGACAGTCTGGCAAGTGGCGCTGCACATTTACAACACGTTGTAATGACATATAACCAAATTGTTTCGAGGCCAAAAGCAAAGAATGCCGGAGAAAAGAAAGATATGCATATTTCTGCTGCTGCTGCTGTTGCAGGTTTAATGTATGACACTGAATCGGCACCTATTTCACAACCCCGTGCAGGAACTAAATACGGTCGAATTAAAGAAGCCAGTGCCATTGACCAGGAACTGCTCGATTTTGAAACTGCGGCGATTGACGAAAAATCATTGGTCCCACTCATTTACTCCAAAAACAGTGTATTCTCATGGGGAAACCGCACTTTGTTTAATGGAAATAATGTGGGCTTACAGGATTATGCCATTGTGAAAACATTCGACTGGATTGGGAAAGTGCTAATGAATTTTGTTACCAATGAATGTTTCCTGAAATTTACGACTGATCTGAAAAAAGAATTGAGAGAAAACATCATCAATTTTCTGAATGACTATATGGGTTCCGACAGACTGATAAAACAGTATGACTTAAAAGGTATTTCACAGGATCCCAAATCCAAAGACATTATTATTGACCTGGAAATTACTCCGTTTTTTGCGGCTAAAAATTTTCACATAAAGCTAACAGGCCACGAAGGCAAAGAATTCGATACTGATGTAAACTAAATATTAACCCATAAAAATTAATTATCATGGATCAACAAAGACCAGTTACAATTGAAATCAGCGGATTTAAAAAAAGAGATGCGTTAAGCGTCAAGTATTCATTTATTCGTTCTGTCGATTCCGACGGCCAGCCGACAAGTAAAGTTACTATTGGCGGAATCAGGGTGAAAGTAAAAGCCCTGGAAGATGGTAACACCGAGTTTTCTGAATGGATGTGCGATCCCTTTGAGTACAAAGAGGGAAAAGTTATTTTCCAGTCAACCGACAAGTTTAAGAAAATGAAAGAACTGGAATTCAAACGTGGATACCTCGTCTATTACCAGGAAACTTACGACGAAGCAGGTGGCGTAATTGAAGAATTTGAAATTTCGCCTCAGGAAATTAAGGTCGGTGGTGCCAGCCTCAAGGAAGTTTGGTCTGGAGGTATTGTATAAACCGAGAAGGGCTGTCTGAAAAATCGTAAAGTTCAGTAACAGTATTACAAGGAATTCGGATGACTCCTTTGTGTATTTTTTGCTCTTTTTAGTTAAATAATTATTCAAAAGCACTATACGGTCCTCTTTCTGGATTTTTATGCTGTTTTTTCAGATAGCCCCGTTTTTGTACTTGCTGGTTTCTGGCAACCAGTTGTTTGTGTTGTTCTGTCTTGTTTATTAAAACGACTGAAAAATGGCCGAAAATAAAGGTGTAATTGCTACATTCTCTTTTTCAACCGGGAATAAAAAATACGAAGTATTAAAATGTAGCTACGGATTTAAACAAAACTACGATTCCAGCAATAAACCTTCGGGTTTTCCTGCTATAAACATTATAAAACTGGTTGTGAAAGCAACCGATGAAACTGATTTTGTGGACTGGATGGTATCGCCCCGTGCCGAAAAAGATGGAGAGATTGTAATAAAATTAACCGATAGTCGCTTCAGAAAAGTGCGATTTACCCGGGGGTACTGCGTTGAATATTGCGAAGACTTTGACAGTTACTCGGGAAATGCTTTTTTGATTAACATGGCCATCCTGGTTAAAGAGATTCACGTAAACGATATTACCTATAAAGTGGAATGGAGTAACTAACATATCTTCCCGGTAAAAAATAGTGAAATGGCAATTGGATTTAAGAAAATACGTATTCGAATTGACGGAAGGGAGTTGAAAGAAATTCCGGCGGGCTTCAGGGGTATGGAATTCTCGCAATCGGTGGGGAAGCACCATTCTCTTTCGTTGGAATTCAGATGGGATGCCCTTGAAACCGGAACCAGCTTGCTTACCCATTCAGCCGATTACATCGGCAAGGAGATTGACCTGACGGTTATTTTCGAGGAATCTGAAATTTTAAAAAAGGAAGAAGAACTCAGATTTAAGGGAATCGTTGAGTGCATTCATTCATCGCGAAAAAATGATGTAAGCGGAGATTCCATTGTTATTTCAGCCATTAGTCCCGATGTTGTGCTCAGTGCAAATCACCACTCTAAATCGTTTATTGATAAAACCCCCGATGCCATTGTTAACGAAATATTTAACGATCACAGCCTGGTATGCGACACAAAAGTGAGCACAGCCGGCGATAACTCCAAACGGCCCTATACCGTGCAATACAACGAAACTTCCTTTAATTTTTTGTCGCGGTTTGCCTGTAGCAGCGGACAGTGGTTTTATTATAACGGTACCCAACTTATTTTTGGCGAGCTAAACAGAGAAGAAACCGTTGAACTGCAATACGGTAAAAACCTGTTCAATTTTGGTTTGCAGGTAAACATCGAACCATTTTCATTTGGGTATGTAGCCTATAATTATACCGATACAAACCAGCAGATTTATAAAAGCGACGATTCAGGCAAAAATGTTAAAATTTCGCAAACCGGAAAAATTGCAGCCAAAAATTCCGAAACTCTTTTTACGCACCAAACCCTGTTGCTTTACAACCAAAACCTTACTACAGGAAAGGAACAGAAAAACCTCGACCATAAAATATTGGTTAAGAAAACGGCTAAAAGCAGTAAAATGGTTTTTTGCACCGGCGAAACCGATTGCTCTCTGCTGAAAATAGGCGGTGGGATAAAGATAAAGGAAAAATCGGGCGGTAGTTTTGTGGATCACGGGAATTATACAGTGATTGACCTGCAGCATGAGGTGAAACGAAACGGAGAATACAGTAACCGATTTATTGCTATACCCGAAGAATGTAAAATTGCTTTTATTCCTGCACCTGAATCCCCGGTTTGCGATACCCAAAGTGCTGTGGTTACCGACAACGAAGACCCCGAAAATATGGGACGAATCAGAGTGCGTTTTTTTTGGCAGAAAGAAGATGAAATGAGCCCGTGGCTGCGCATTGTTAATCCTTATGCCGGACATGAGAAAGGGCATCTGTTTTTACCCGAAATTGACGAAGAAGTAATTGTTGACTTCAAAAGTGGAAATCCTGAAGACCCTTATGTGTTGGGAGCATTTTATCATGCGAAGGCTTTCCCCGAAACATGGAGCCCCAAAAATAACGACATTAAGGCCATACGTACCCGCTCGGGCCATACCATAGAGTTTCACGACACCGAAGGGGAAGAGGAGGTGTGGTTATACGACTACAACAAAGAGAATTACTTTATTAAGCTCAAAACCCATGCAAAGGAAATAACCATTGAAGCAATAGAACACATTGAACTGAAAGCAAAAAATATTTCCATTCTTGCCGAAAAAGATTTAAAACTTGAGGCCACCGATGCCACCACAAAAGCCGGTGGAAATATCTCCACTGAGGCATCGGGCAATATTTCGAGCAAGGCATCGGGCAATATGTCGAATGAAGCTTCGGCAAATATGAAAATTAAGGGAGGGGCAAATACCACCATTGAGGCAGGCGCCAAGCTGGAAGAAAAAGCCGCCATAGTAAAACTAAACTGATAACCAAAACGATATAGAAAGATGGGAAATTATGTTTGTAACGGAGCCATGTTAATCTGCACCATGGGCATTGCGCCCTCGTCGCTTGCCGTATTGCCGGTTAACCGGGTTAATACCGAGAACAAACCCATGTCAACCATCATGGACAATAAACCCTATGTTAATGTAAAACCTTTTGGGCTTTGCAGTTCGCCCCTGTGCCCAACATTTATAAAAATATCGGGTACGCCCGGGCCATGCGTGCCAACACTACCGGTTCCCTGGGTCCCCGGAAAGCCCAATGTGCTTGTGGGAAACAAACCCGCCCTAACAAAACAGAGTTCGTTAATGTGCCTGTATGGTGGTACCATAAAAGTGGCGTACCCCGGCGAAATGACTGTGCAATATTAAAACGCTTATAATTGAGTAAAACGAAAAATAAATAACATGAAAGCTAAAATTATTTTAAGTCTTTTTATTTGGACAATGGCCAACTTTGGAATGGCTTATGGAATAAATTTCGCAAAGCCCGGTTTCCAAACCGAAGATAGCTTTACGTTAATATCCGATTCAGCAACTATTAACCAAAATGTTTGTGATGGTGATTATATTTCTGAAATAATGTATAGAATTAATAAGGGAGTAGAAATTGATTCAATAAAAATCGAAGATTTACCTCCAGAAGTTAAATATGAGTTTAAGAAGGATAGTTTGATCATATCTGGTGCACCGAATTTAGAAGATAATGATTTTTTACAAGGTAGAAAAAGATTTATTT
>DSBF01000341.1 GCA_011049495.1 Ignavibacteria bacterium | reverse complement strand
TTCTTAGGATCATCTTATTATTTAATAGGTGAATCTTATTCAAGTCAAAAATATTATTCAGAAGCAGTAAGGTTCTTCAGACTGGCAAAGAATTATGATCGTTCCAATATTTTCAAAGTAAATACCATTTATTCACTTGGCAATTGTTATGAAAACCTTGGTGAGTATGAAAAAGCTGTTGAACAGTATGATGAAATACTCTCTTTTTATAGAGATAGTGATTTAATTCCTTTAGCACAGTTGAGAATCGGTGCAAGTTATTTTAATCTAAAAAAATATGACAGCGCTGTTTTAGAATTATCCGATCCCAAGATAAAAATGTTAGATAAGCAAAAGGAAATGGATGCATTGATGCTTTTGGCGAATTCTTTTTTCAAATTAAGAGAATACGAGAATGCAAAAAATATTTTCAACGAATTAATTGAAAAAAATCCGAACCTATCGAATGAAGAGGAAGTTAAGTTTGCACTTGCAAAAATAAACTTTCAAAGCGGTAATTTTAATGATGCATATAATGCCTTCGTTGAATTGATAACTTTACAAAATGATTCCCTTGTTGCTAACTCACTTTATTGGGCGGCAGAATCCAAACGATATTCAAACGATCTTGAAGAAGCGCAAGAATTGTACACCCGCTTTTTAGAAAATTTTACGGACCATGTTTTAAGTGAACAAGTAGCTTTCAATCTCGCATCTATACATTATCTTAAAAAGAATTTTCAAGCGGCTGAAAATATTTTACAAAAATTGGTTAATGCGAAAAACCCGGAAGTAAAAGTAAGAACTCTTAATTTAATCGGTGAACTTAGTTTTAACAGAAAAGATTTTGCCGAGGCAAGTAAATATTTTGCAATTGCTTCCGAAAGCGGGCAGAATTACACTTCGGAATTTCATCAAGCATTACTCGGGAGAGGAATTGCAGATTATTATCTCGATAATTTTAACGAATCAATTAGATCTTTAGGAAGATTAATTGAATTAGCACCTAATTATGAACGCAATAAAACTAATTTTTATTTGGCTGAATCTAACTTTGCTCTTGGGGAATTTCAACGTGCAGTTTCTTATTATAATAAAATAAATATAACTGACCCTGAAGTTGGAGAACAAACGATATTCGGTAAAGCTTATGCTTATTTCAATTCACGTGATTATGCAAATGCTATTTTTTATTTCAATGAATTTAATTCCCGTTCTAACAACAGTGCTAAAAAAGTTGAAGCCAAATTAAGATTAGCTGATAGTTTTTACGGTACCAAAAACTTTACACGGGCAAGCCAAGTCTATGATGAGGTGTTTACTCAAAGTAAAGGTTCGCTTAATAATGATTTTGCACTTTATCAATATGGACAAGCTTTATTTTACGCCGGAAGATCAACCGATGCAATTAATAGATTCAGAGAACTGCAGCAAAAATTCCCCCGTTCACAATATACCGATGAATCACAATATTTAATCGGGTGGATAAATTTCAAAGAAAATAATTTTAGAAATGCTGTCAGTGAATACAAATTAATGATTCAAAAATATCCGACGTCTCCAATTGTACCTATTGCACTTTATTCTATTGGTGATGCATATTTTAACATTGAGCAATATGATAGCTCTATTACTTACTACAACAAACTTATTGATCAATTCAGAAATTCGCAGTATATATTTGATGCGTTAAACGGAATTCAATATGCATACATTGCAAAAAATCAACCTCAATATGCAATTGAATCACTTCAAAGGTATGTATTGCTTAATCCGAATTCTAACATTAGTGATCAAGTAAAGTATAAAATTGGAGAGGTTTATTATAGTTTGGGTGATTATGAAAATGCAAAAGAATCTTACAAAGAATTTGTTAATCAATATAATAAAAGCAGCCTGATTCCGAATGGGTATTACTGGATCGGAAAATGTTCGGAATTACTTCAACAAGATTTGGATGCGATGGCAAGTTTTAAGTATGTAATAGATAATCATCTTAAATCGGAAGTTGGAATTGATGCCGCAATAGAGCTTGGGCATGTTTATAAAAAACTGCGAATGAATGAACAAGCACTTTCAATGTATAATTCGGTAATAGATAAAATTGGTAATGTATCTCGGACTCCGGAAATATTATTTGAAAAAGCCGATCTGCTTCTTGACGAAGAGAGAATCGGTGAAGCATATGAAACTTTAGATTATATTGTAACCTATTATGATGGAACCCTCTTTGCCGATAAAGCGAAAGTTGAGCTTGGCGTACTTGAATTAAAAAGAGGAAGTTATCAAAATGCAGAAACTTTGTTTAGTGAAGTTGGTGCCAAAAGAACAGATGATATTGGTGCGAAATCACAATATTATTATGGTCTAACTTTACTTGAACAAGAAAAGTTAAGTGAAGCAATTTCCGCATTGGTAAGAGTCCGGTCTGTCTTTGGTGCTTATGATGAATGGTTTACAAAATCACTGCTTAAACTCGGAGATACTTACGTAAAATTAAACGATAAAAATAATGCACGTGATATGTATCGTGCTGTTTTATCACGTCATCAAAACAATGAATGGGCAAGAGAAGCTCGTACAAAATTAAATAACTTATGAAAAAATTTATTTTAATAGCGTTTCTTCCGGTTTATATCTTTGCTCAAAGTGATGGGCAAAGTCAAAGTATAGAACTGCCGGATTTTGTTATAACAGGTCGGCAAAAAGTTGAATTACCTGTTATGAAAAAATCCAAAGCTGAACCTGTTTCAATTTTATCGAAGGAATTTTTCTTCCCTTCATTTACTACCGATCAGTTTTCGTTAGCTACTGTTTCTAAACCGACTCAGCTTATTGCTGATATTTTACCAAATGAACAAAACTATAAAGCACAAGTGATTTTAGGAGCAGGTAATTATACTCTGCCAACAGGGGAGTTTTATTTTTCCGAACAATTCGGAACGGGTAAATTTTATTCGAAACTTTGGGGAACAAACCAAAGAGATTATGTAGATTATGCTGATTTTAATATTTCAGGTATTAACGCAGGCTCAGAATTTTATATCAATCGTCACTCAAGTTTTCTGCCCGGCTCAATTTTAAATTTAAATGCGAGTTTTGTTAGAAGAGAATATAAATATTTTAGTGAATACCGAGTTAATCATTTTTTACCACCATCGACCCGTGAAACACAACTTGCAGAAGCAAACCTTTCGTTAGAAAATTATTTCGATGATAATTTTAAATACAATTTTAAATTTGGCGGAGATTATCTCGATATTAAAGATGCAGGTGCAAAGGAAATGAATTATCAATTTGAAGGGAACACAAGAATAAAATTAGATAATTTCGGTTTGCTGATTGGCGGTAAATTTCATAATCAAATTGTAGATAAATCTATTAAAGAAAATTATAAGTTTTATAAACTTAGCGGTGGAATAGAGTACCATTTAAATTCCGATTTATTATTAAGAGCCGGAGCGGCATACTACAATGCCGATCTAAAAGATTATTTTGTTGACGGGAGTTTACCTCGCTTCAGAAATAAATCCGAAGATTTGATAACACCGTGGGGTGAAGTTCAATACAATATCAATAATTTGCTTGTGCTAACTGCTAGATATAATCCCTACGCAGAATTCAAAACTTATAAGGATTTTCTAAATGAGAATCCGTACACTCACATATTGCAAGTCGAAGAATACAACGGTTCATTATATGCCTTCGACAATAACATGAAGATATATAAACAAAATGTGGAGTTCTCTCTGAAGTTTGGTTTTAAAAAATATTATGAATTTACAATCGGCGGTAGATACGCTAAGATTGATAACGCTTATTTTTATAATCCGGATTTTAGTTTTGACAATACTCCGGGTTACACGGAAAGATTTTTTGTTAGTAATTTTGACAATGTTACTGAGTATTCTGTTTTCGCAACTGCACTTTATCACTTAGGTCCATTCGGATGGTTTTACGGTGATGCAAAATATCAGGTTGTTGAAGAAGATAGATTTTCTAAAATTCTTCCTTATCATCCGAAGTTCTCTTTAGAAGCAGCGTACGGCTACAAGTTTAATTTCGGTCTGTCTGCGCAGGTCAAGATAAATTATATGAAAGATATATATGCGGATTATTGGAATAACTTTTTGCTTGATGATTATATAAATTTGAGTACCGAACTAAGATATTCATTAAATCAAAACTTTGATTTAACACTGCATCTGAATAATTTACTTAATCGAGATAATTATCTTTGGTTAGGTTATGTTGAATCTCCGTTTGATTTCAAAGCTGGAATTGATTTTAGATTCTAAAGAATATGAACAAAGAAGAATTACAAAAATATTGTGCTGAATTAATCGGGGTTTCTTCTTCCGAGAAAGAATTAGCTCTTGATATTTTGAAAGAAAAAATACTCGAGCAAATTAAAAAGGATGGAGATGCTCTGCGAGTGGAAGGAATTGGTGTATTCCAATTAAAGATCGATAATCAAAATAATTCGGCAGAATTAATTTTTTCTCCTGATAAATCAGTAACATCAAAATCGTTATTCCTAAGATTGCCCATCAAACATCCGATCAATTACGATGACTCTGCAATTGAAGATATTTTCAGTATTAGTGTTGGTAAACCTATTGTTCCAATCAAAAATTCTGTTGAGAGTGGGGGAGATTCGGAAACTTCCTTCGTATTTATTAAAAAGAAAATTGAAGAAAGAGTAACAGAAATATTGCAAGGCTCGGAATTATTAACCGGTTTTAACTTGTGGGATGATTATACAAAATCGATTACGAAGGATACTCAAAAAATAGAACAGAAAGTTGATGATGAAGAGTTCCTTCGTTCACTTAGTGAACCCGATAAAAAGCAAGAAGAAGAGCCCGATGATTTTAATAATTCATTGTTGTCAAATGATCTGGATTTCTATTCTTACCCGGATGAAGAGTTGCCTAACGAGATAGCAGTTGAGGATGAATTATTCAGTGATTTAGAAACATTTAAAAATATTGAAGAGAAAGAATCTGTAAGTACAGAAGAAATTCTTGAAGAAACTGAATCCCCAGTTGATGAGAATGTCCCAGATTTATCAGAAAGCGATTCGGTTGACGAACCGGAAGAACATAAAAAAGATATTGATGAAAAAGAAAGTGAGTTAATCCAAGAACCTAAACAAACTTTTCATGATGATGATTTGTTCGATATAGAAAATTCTATTTTCAAAAATATTGAAGAACATGATAAATTTGATTGGAATTGGGGTGACGAATTAAAAGAAGAAGTTGTTCAAGAAGATATTCCTGAAGAGCAATCTATTCAACCGGTAATTAAACTGAAAAGCGATGAATTAGAAAAAAAATCAACCAGCAAAAGCAAAGTTGACTCCGACCCGTTCGGAACACTTGAACAAACTCTTGCTTCGGATGAAGAATTTAGATTATTAACCGGCGAGTTCACACATGTTCATGATTCTCAAAATATTGATGAAGAGTACCGGATTACAAATTTAACGAAACCAAGAGAAGTACCAACCAAACATAAAACAAGGTTTACTCGGTTAACCAGTCCGGTTGAAGAAGAATATATTGAACCCAAAACGGAACCGGTTCAGGAAAAGCGGCAAATTCGCAAGAGTTTTAGAGAAAGGAATTCAGGCAGCAATATTTTTGTCGTTTCGGGTATAATAATAATTCTTATTGCAATAATTTATTTTGCTTTTTCTGTTGGCGAAACTCCTACATCAGAAGATCTAACACCTTCAAAACAATTTTCTCAATCGGAAACAGAAGGTGAAGTTATATCGAGAGAAACTGCCGTATCAACTCCGATTATTGAGAATCAGGATACAAGAACGGCAGGAAGTCCGCCTGAGGTGAGATCACAAGACAATACTTCTGAAGTTGAAGAGATAAGAATCTCAAATCTAATATTCAGAAGAGGTAATGAATTTAATGTACAAGTTTCTTCCTGGCGCAGTGCAATTAAGGCAGATGAAGAAATGAAAAGATTAAAGGCACTAGGCTATAAAGCATTTGTTGTTCAAGCATACCTTCCTGCAAAGGGAGGTACTTGGCACAGAGTTAGAATCGGGGGATTCAAATCTGTTGATGAAGCTAGGAACTTTCTTAATAATACCCAACTATAATTTTTAAATAATTACGGACTAACTATGAATTTACTTTCTGTTCTATTCAAAGGCGGTTGGATAATGCTGCCGATATTTATTGCATCTATTATTGCTGTTGCTATTATTATTGACAGGTATACTGTTATAAGAAAATCCAAACTGAATGCACCGGCTTTTCTAGTAAAGATTAGAAGTCTACTTAAAAGAAATGATATTCAAGGTGCAATTAGATACTGCATGGAAGAAAAATCTCCTGCTGCAAATATCATTCGAAAAGGATTGAAGAAACATAAACTTGGACATGATAGAGTATCGGAAGCGATAGATAATGCAGGTAAACAAGAAATTAACAAACTTGAAAAAGGTTTATCCGTACTAGCAACAATTTCCGGAGTAGCACCTTTGCTCGGCTTTCTAGGTACGGTTACCGGTATGATCTCTGCCTTTATGAATATCGAAAGTTTACAAGGTTCCGCTAATCCGTCTGATTTGGCTGGCGGAATTTGGGAAGCTTTGTTAACAACGGCTTTTGGTCTTGCAGTTGGAATTATTGCTTTTACTTTTTACAATTATTTGGTTGCCTCAATAAACAAGTTAGTTCTGGATATGGAAGTAATATCAAATGATGTTATCGATATAATGGAAGAAATTAAAACCGGTTCCGTTCCGAAGGATGATACGGAAACTTTTGAACTTGATAGTTAGGTGAATTTATGAAATTTCAAATGTCTAATAAGCCTTTAACAATTTTCAACTTTTCGTCTTTGACGGATATTGTTCTCTTACTGCTGATATTTTTCTTATTGACGTCTCAGTTTGTTATTCAAACAGGTGTAAAAGTTCAATTGCCGGGGGCTCAATTCAATGAACAAGCATCTCCATCAAGATTGATTGTAACAATTACAGCTGCTGAGAAAGTATTTTTTGGACCCGAAGAAACAATTATTCAAGAATTAGCAGGTAAACTTTCTCTTGCACTTGATAAAGCTCCCGAAAAAAGTCTTATAATTAGAGCCGATAAAAAAGTGAATATTGATTTAGTTATACAGGTGATTGATGCCGCTAAAGGTGTAGGTATAGATAAATTTACAATTGAAACAGAGAAGCAAATATAAAATGAAGTACCGGGATTCGAAAAGTAATTCATACATTTATTCTTTCAGTCTGCATGCATTTATGCTGCTTATATTTTTCTTTATTAACTTCAACGTTGATTTTAATACTGAAGATTATGTGACCATCGGGTTTGGAGCAATCGGTAAAACTGGTTCTTCAGGTGCCATTGGCAGAGAACAAACGGAAAAGAAAAATGTCGCCGAAGTAGAAAAACAGGTTAAAAAATCAGAAGTAGAAAATAAGCAAGTTGAACTCCCCAAAGTTGAACATTCTGACGACGCAGCTAAAATAGTTTCTGCGGATAAAAAAGAAGAAAAAGTAAATGCACCTTCTCAAAATGTAAAACCTATTCGAGAAGCTGATTCCGATAATAGAGGGAAAGAATTTGAAGGCGCTGGAGAAGGTAGCTTCGGTTTCGATATTGATTTTGGTGGAAGGGGACAAAGAAAAATTTATAGTTATAATCTTCCTGCATACCCGGATGGTGTTGCAAAAGAAATTGATGTTAAACTGAGATTTACTATTTTGCCGGATGGCACTGTAGGAACCATATTCCCGTTGATTAAGGCTGATGCAAGACTTGAAAATGTTGCAATTAATTCGTTAAGACAATGGAGATTTGAACCGCTTGCCTCTAATCAAAAACAAGTTGAACAAACTGCCGTAATTACTTTCCCTTATCGCCTCCAATAAATTCATCGGAATAATAAAATCTATAGAAAAAATATTCAACTATTGATAATAATGTTAGACTCATCGCATCTCTATTAAAATGAATACCAAAGCCTTCAGGTTCGATAAATACTTTCAGCAGCATTGTTGAAATAGACCAACCGACTGAAAATAAAAGTATAATTAATCCCGCATTAACAAAAGCTGATTGCAAAGAATCATCCTGCCACTTTTTTGTGAAGATGACGAGAATGAAAATTAGGTGAGCTGTAAAAATTATTGCGCTGATCATCTGTTTTTATATTTTGCATTAATTATTTGAAGACCAATCACACCGCCAGCCAATCCAAATATTGAATTAATTACAAGATTATTGAATAGAAGTGTAAAAGAATAAATTACCGAGAATCCCGTTGTTTTGAGTTCCGTTACAACCATATTTATCAAGTCAATTACTTCTTGTTTAAGATGATCATCCAAAGGGAAACTATTAATCATACTCTGCATATTTCCGAAAGCCGCTATCAAATCATTTTGCTTTGTAAATAATGTAATAAAAATTTCAAAAGTCGTTGCAAACAATGCTGCAAATAATCCAGTAAAAACCCCCAAGAAAATTGCTTTACCTGTTTCTATCTTTTCGTCAACATTTTCTGCTCTTTGGTAAAGTAGAATTGAAAGCGTTGCAGCCGCAGGAATAATTAAACAACAAGCAAATGTCTTAATGACGGGCACGACGGATAGAACACCTGCTCCGAAACCTGATACGAATGACGGTAAAAATTTTTTCATACAACCTGCCTTTTCTTTTCGAAAAACCAATTTTGAATACCTATGTAAAAATAATAAAATGCTGTTGATCCGAAAATTGTTCCTGTAATAAATGCAGCTAATTTTGAATAAGTATAAATACTAATTGATGATGCGATCACGTCAACTATTATTGGAATGCCTGCAATAAACAAGTACTTTATTGCATAAGCAGGCATACTTGTTTTTAGCAATAAGACTACTGAAAAAATAAATACCCCGGCATAAATTCCGGTGCATCTTGCACATAAGAAAGTACAGCCAAATTCGTTACAAATTAATTTTTGCAATTCTTGATGACAGACAGGTGAATACATGATATGTAAATAGGGAAAAAGAAAAATGAAATCTGAAAAAGCTTGAGGAAATAGCGGCATTAGATTAAACATTAGCCATAGAAATGAAATAATAACCAGGGTAAATCTTAAGTAAATATTCAATTCAATTTTTGGATAAAGATCTAAACTATATTTCAGAATTTTCATCCCGAAGAATCGATAATCCGCAATATGGATTTAGATATCCAACCTCGGCGGTTATCTCACCAATTGGTGATCTATT
>DSBF01000505.1 GCA_011049495.1 Ignavibacteria bacterium | reverse complement strand
CTTCTTTCCGGCGGCGAAAAAACTTTAACTGCTACTGCATTATTGTTTGCTATTTATCTTGTTAAACCTTCTCCATTCTGTGTACTCGATGAAGTTGACGCTCCTCTTGATGATGCAAACATTGATAGATTTACAAAATTGATAAAAGAATTCAGCAATAACACTCAGTTTATTATTGTGACACATAACAAACGTACTATGGAATCAGCAGAAAATATGTACGGTGTTACTATGCAGGAAGAAGGAATTTCCAAATTAGTAGGTGTACAATTTCAGGAAGATTTACCGGTTAATTAATGTTGGTGAAAGAAAAAGTATTTAAAATATTCGTCGATTTTGATGGAACGATTACTCAAAAAGATATCGGCGAAGAAATGTTCTTAAAATTTGGTGATGCTGAAGAAGCGGTTCGCATTATTGATAGATGGATCAATAACGAAATTACATCGGTTGATACTTGGCAGATGCTTTGTGCAACTGTCAAAAATTTTAATGAAACTGAATTCGATCATTTCTTAAGTGAAATTAACATCGATCCGACTTTTAAAAAGTTTGTCGATTACTGTAAGTCAAACAATTTTGAGATGCTGATTTTAAGTGACGGGCTTGATTATTACATTAATAAAGTTCTTGAACGCGAAGGATTACAGTATATAAAAACTTACACTAACAAACTAACTTTTGAAGGCAATAATCTGATTCCTCAATTCCCTTATACGGATGAAGAATGTAAGCAATGCGCAAACTGTAAACGTAATCACGTTATTAACAACAGTTCCGATGAAGATTACACGGTTTATATCGGTGACGGTTATTCTGATGCTTGCCCGGTTCAATATTGTGATTTCATATTTGCAAAAAAATCATTGCTGAAGTTTTGTGAAACTAATAGAATTTCATTTTCACCGTTTGAAAATTTTGATGATGTGATAAAAAAGTTGGATGTACTTAAATCAAGAAGAAGATTAAAACATCGTCACCAAGCGGAGTTAAAACGAAGAGAAGTTTATTTACAAGGATAATTAATGAGTCAATTTGCTAAAAAGATTTTTACGTATAGAAGCTATACACCAATACCGTTTCTTATTGTAATGTTGATCTATCAAGAAGCGACATTGGAGAGTCTTATTATTGGTTTTGTTGTCTCATTAACCGGAGAAGCATTCAGGCTTTGGGGAGTTAGCGTTGCCGGCAGCGAAACAAGAACGACCGGGGCTGTTGGCGGTACATTTCTTGTAGTAACAGGTGCATTTGCTTATGTACGTAATCCTCTTTACTTGGGTAATATTTTACTCTATTTAGGAATTGGAATTATGTCTATGGCATTATTCCCCTATTTGCAGGTTGTGGCATTAGCATTTTTTTATTTTCAATATAGAATAATCATAGCACAAGAAGAAGAGTACTTGGTTAAAACTTTCGGCTCACAATATGAAGATTATAAAAAAAATGTACCTAGATTAATACCGAGATTAACACCGTATAAAAATCCGGGTGTTGAACAACCCGAGTACAATATTAAGAAAGGGTTAAAGTCCGAAACCCGGAGTCTTCAGGCATTTGTTTTTGTAACTGGTATCTTAGTTGTGTTATTTCTGATGGACGTCAATTGAGTAAAAAAATTATGATAATAGCGGGAGAAGTTTCGGGTGATATGCATGGTTCGGCACTTATAAAATCGATAAAAAAGCTGGAACCAAATGTTAATATCTGTGGTATTGGCGGTAATCTTATGCAGTCAGCCGGATTGGAATTGATTTATCACATAAAAGAAATGGCGTTTCTCGGTTTTGTTGAAATAATTAAACACCTCCCTTTCATAAAACGAGTTCAGAAAGATTTGTTGAAACGAATTAAAAATGAAAATATAAAAGAAGTTGTTTTAATTGATTATCCCGGCTTTAACTTAAACATTGCCCCTAAAATCAAAAAAATGGGAGTGAAAGTTTATTACTACATCTCCCCTCAAATTTGGGCTTGGGGACAAGGACGCGTTAAAAAAATTAAAAAGTACATTGACAAGATGATTGTTCTTTTCCCTTTTGAAAAAGAATTTTATGAAAGATTTAATGTAGAAGTCGAATATGTCGGTCATCCTTTAATAGAAAGGATTCAAGAATATAATTTCTTAACAAAGGAAGAACTTTTTGAGAAACTTAATCTGCAGCAATCAAAAGAAATATTATTGGTAATGCCCGGCAGCAGGGATCAAGAAGTGCATAGAATTTTCCCTGAAGTTATAAAAGCCTCAAAATTAATTGCCGATAAATATAATATGCATATTGTTGTTGCTTGTTCCGAAAATATAAATGAATCATTGCTTAAAGATATTGCCGAAAATATTGAATTTACAATTAGTCATGGCAACAATTATGATTTAATAAGTCATGCAAAATTTGGAATAATAAAATCCGGTACGTCAACATTAGAAAGCGGATTGATGCAACTACCAAGCATTGTTGTTTATAAAACAGCCGGTTTAACTTATAGAATAGGAAAAAGCTTAGCGAAAATTAAAAACATAGCTATGGCAAATATTATAATTGGTGAGACGGTATTCCCGGAATTAATTCAATCGGATGTAAATAAAGAAAAAATTTTTTCGGAAGCAGACAAAATTTTAAGTGATGAAAGTTTTTACAATTCGATAAAAGAAAAACTTTCATTAATAAGAGAAAAATTAGGTACTCCCGGTGCATCAAAACGAGCAGCAGAAATAATTGTTGCCGGTTATAATGAAAATTAAAGAAATCAAAAAAAGTATATTAAATTTTCTCGGACTCAATGTTCTTACATTTATTGTAAATCTGGTTATAAAAACTTACCGCATTAGAATATATAATGACGAGGCGGTAAAAAAGTTATCCCAAAACGGTAAAAATTTTATTACAGCGTTCTGGCATGGCAAAATGTTGATTCCTTGGTGTGTAAATAAAAAATTCAAAATTGCCGCGTTGGTAAGTAAAAGCAAAGATGGTGAAATATTAACCAGGTTATTGAAAAATTGGAACTATAATGTTGTTCGCGGTTCGAGTCATATCGGAGGTAAGGAAGCTCTGAATATTATGGAAAAGACAATTGATGAAGGTTACTCATTTGCCATTACACCCGACGGACCAACCGGACCACCGAACAAAATGAAAGCCGGTGCAGTTGTTTTAGCTCATCGAAAATCAGTGCCGTTATTACTTATGGGAACTGCATCAAATAAAAATTTTGTTTTTAAAAGCTGGGATAAATTTCAAGTTCCGAAACCTTTTAGTAAAGTTTCGGTTGTATACTCGGAACCGATTTATGTAAGAGAAGATTCTTCGCGAGAAGAAATAAACAAATTAATTGAAGAATGCGAAATTAAATTAACCGAACTACAGAAAGAAGCAGAAAAGATTGTTAGGAACAACACTTAAAATATTACTTTCACCCTTTGTTGTTATTTATTCCTTCGCGGTTAAAACGAGGAACTTGTTCTTTGATAATGGCTGGTTAAAATCTCACGAAGTAAATGCAAAAGTAATTTCAGTTGGTAATCTTGTTATGGGCGGTGCGGGTAAAACACCAACTGTAATTTACATTACCAACAAACTTAAAGAGATGAATAAAAAAGTTGGAATTCTCAGCCGTGGTTATAAAAGAAATACAAAAGGCTACCAACTTATTTATGACGGAAAGAATTTCTTAAAATCCGTTAATGAAAGTGGTGATGAAATTTATTTTGCGGCGGAAGAGTGCGGTGTTCCTGCTGCTGTTTCAGAAAAACGAGTTGAAGGAGCACAGCGGTTAATTAACAAATTTGATCTCGATTGTATTGTTCTGGATGATGCATTCCAACACAGATGGATTAAGCGTGATTTGAATATTCTGATTTTTGAGCAGAAGTTTTTAATTGTTGCCGGCAGAATGGAACAGAAACTCATTCCGGTTGGCAGTATGCGAGAACCTTTTTCTTCTTCTCAAAGAGCAGATGCAATAATTGTTAACCGTAAATTTTCTGCTAAAGAAGAAATTCCTTCAAAAATAATTAAACATTTTGAAGGAAAGAAAATTTTTCACGCTTATTATAAAGCAACCGGTTTCTATGATGTGAAAGATCACAAATTTTATGAAATTGATGAATTCAAAGGTCAAAAAAGTTTGGTTGTTTGCGGAATTGCCAGACCATTTTCGTTTTATAATGTTCTTAAAGAAAATGGTATTGATGTTACTAACAGAATGAATTTCATGGATCACAAATCCTATGATTTGAAAGAAATTCAATCTATAAGAAAAGCTTTTTACGATACTAATTCTTATTCTGTCATAACAACTCAAAAGGATGCGGTTAAACTTAATACATTTAGCAACGAGTTTGATGATATTGATATCTACTATCTGAAAATTGAATTGGTAATTGAAGAAGAGAATGAAATTAGCGAAATGCTAAATAATATATTCGAAAAGAAAAAATCTATTAAAAGTAAGGAGGATTATTAATGGCTGCAAAACGAACTCCTAAGTATGTCTACTTTTTCGGAGGTAAGCGTGCTGAAGGTAAGGCTGATATGAAAAACTTGCTCGGTGGTAAAGGTGCCAACCTTGCAGAAATGGTTAACATTGGTTTACCGGTTCCCGCCGGTTTTACGATAACAACCGAAGTTTGTACTTATTATTATAACAACAAAAAGAAGTATCCCAAAGAGTTAAAAAACCAAGTTCTTAAATCTCTTGTAAAAGTTGAAAAAGAAATGGGAGCTAAATTCGGCGACAAAGAAAACCCGCTGTTAGTTTCTGTTCGTTCAGGCTCACGCGCTTCCATGCCCGGCATGATGGATACTATTCTTAATCTTGGTCTCAACGATGTTACTGTTGAAGCATTAAGTAAGAAAACCAACAACCCACGCTTTGCTTATGATTCTTACAGAAGATTCGTTCAAATGTACGGCGATGTTGTATTAGGATTAAGACCCGAAGATAAACACGATCATGATCCTTTTGAAGTAATCTTAGATAGAAAGAAAAAACAAGCCGGTGTTGAAAAAGACAACGAACTTTCAACTGAACAACTAAAGGAATTGGTTGCTGAATATAAAGCTGCAATCAAAGAGAAAAAAGGATTTGATTTCCCTTCCGATCCAATGGAACAATTGTGGGGTGCTATAGGTGCTGTTTTTGCATCCTGGCAAAATGAGAGAGCAATTATTTACAGAAAACTTAATAATATTCCTGCCGATTGGGGAACCGCGGTAAACGTTCAATCAATGGTGTTTGGAAATATGGGTGAAGATTCGGGTACAGGTGTTGCTTTTACTCGTGACCCCGCATCAGGTGAAAATAAATTCTACGGTGAATATTTATTTAATGCTCAAGGCGAAGATGTAGTCTCCGGCGTTAGAACTCCCGAACCAATTGAAAATCTAAAGAAAGATGATCCGAAAGTTTATAAACAATTGGATAGCTTCAGACTAAAATTGGAAAAGCATTACAAAGAAATGCTTGATATTGAGTTTACTATTCAACAAGGTAAACTCTGGATGCTGCAATGTCGTGTTGGCAAGAGAACCGGTTTTGCCGCAATTAAAATTGCAGTTGATATGGTTCGTCAAAAACTAATCTCAAAAGAAGATGCTTTAATGAGAATTGACCCAAGTCAATTAAATCAATTACTTCGTCCAATATTTGATTTGAAAGAAAAACAAATTGCAATTGATAACGGAAGATTATTAGCTAAAGGGTTAAATGCAGGACCCGGTGCTGCCTCCGGTAAAATAGCCTTCTCAGCTCACGATGCGGAATTAATGGCTGCAAAAGGTGATAAAGTGATTCTTGTTAGAGTTGAAACTTCTCCGGAAGATATTAAGGGAATGGATGCTTCTGATGGTATTTTAACTGCACGCGGTGGAATGACTTCCCACGCAGCTTTAGTTGCACGTCAAATGGGTAAAGTTTGTGTTGCCGGCTGTGGTACCCTTAATATTGATTACAAAGCCGGTGTAATGAAAGTTGAAGGTACCAAACATGTTCTGAAAGAAGGTGATTATATTTCAATTGACGGAACAACCGGTGAAGTTATTGAAGGTGAATTAACGACCAAACCTTCTGAAGTAATTCAAGTACTTATTACAAAGGAAATGGATGCAAAAAATTCCGATGTTTACAGAACATATGCAGACTTAATGAAATGGGCTGACCAAGCAAGAACTATGAATGTAAGAACTAATGCAGACCAACCAGATCAATCAGCAAACGCAATTGCTTTCGGTGCCGAAGGAATTGGTCTTTGCAGAACAGAACACATGTTCTTTGGTGAAAACAGAATCTTAGCAGTTCGTGAAATGATTCTTTCCGATACCGAAGAAGGAAGACGCAAAGCAATAAATAAATTACTTCCTTACCAAAGAGAAGATTTTGAAGGTATATTCAGGGTAATGAAAGGTAGACCGGTAACCGTTAGAACATTAGATCCGCCTCTACATGAATTCTTACCTCATGCGGAAAAAGAAGTAATTGAAACTGCGAATGCACTCGGTGTTTCACCACATAAAGTAAAAGAGAAAATTGAAACATTACATGAATTCAACCCTATGCTTGGATTTAGAGGTTGCCGTTTAGGAATCAGCTATCCCGAAATTACCGAAATGCAAGCAAGAGCAATTTTCGAAGCTGCAGTTAATGTAGCCAAAGAAGGTGTAAAAGTTTATCCTGAAATTATGATCCCATTAGTTAGTCATGTTAATGAGTTGAAACTACAAGAACAAATTGTAAGAAGAGTTGCTAAAGAAGTCTTTGCAGAAAAAGGTAAAAAAGTAAATTACTTAGTTGGAACAATGATTGAATTACCAAGAGCATCTGTAACCGCTGATCAAATTGCTAAAGTTGCCGAGTTCTTTAGTTTCGGAACTAATGATTTGACTCAAACAACTTTCGGTTTATCGCGCGATGACTCAGGTAAATTCTTACCTAAATATGTTGAGCAGGATATTCTGCCTAAAGACCCGTTTGAAAGCATTGACTTTGATGGTGTTGGCGCATTAGTCCAGATGGGAACAGAAAGGGGAAGAACTACTAACAAAGATCTAAAAGTTGGTATTTGCGGTGAACACGGCGGTGATCCCGATTCAGTTGAATTCTGTCACAGAGTAGGAATGAATTATGTAAGCTGTTCGCCATTCCGCGTTCCGATTGCTCGATTAGCTGCTGCAAGAGCTGCTTTACGCGATAAAGGAAAATCAAAAAAAACTGGTAAAAAAGTAAGCAAGAAATAAACAATACTGGGGAGGGGTTTTCCCCTCCCTTAATTTAACAGTATTTAATTAGTTATATAGAGGAGAATAAATGAAGCTATCAGATTTTAAGTATAACATGCCAAAAACTGCAATTGCAAAATATCCCGAAAAGAAACGGGATAAGGCAAAACTGATGGTTCTTAATAGAAAAACTCAAGAAATTGAGCACAAAACTTTCAAGGATATTGTTGATTATATGTCAAAAGGTGATGTCCTTGTTGTTAATGAGACTAAAGTAATGCAAGCTCGACTATACGGAAAAAAGGAAAGAACCAATGCAAAGATCGAGGTTTTTGTTCTCAGAGAGTTAAATCGAGAAGAAAATATCTGGGATGTTATTGTTGATCCAGCACGCAAAGTAAGAATTGGAAATCGAATTTATTTTAACGAAAATCTTTGGTGTGAAGTAATTGATAATACAACTTCACGCGGTAGAACTGTTAGGTTTAACGATGATGCTGGTGATATATATAAAGCAATTGAAAAAATCGGTCAAACTCCACTTCCGCCATATATCAAGAGAGATGTTGAACCGGCTGATCGTGAATATTACCAAACAATTTTTGCTAAAGAAGATGGTTCTGTTGCTGCACCTACAGCAGGGCTTCATTTCACACCTGAGTTGATCAAAAAAATTAAGAAGAAAGGAATTAAAGTTGTTCCCGTTATTTTGCATATTGGTCTTGGTACTTTCAGGCCTGTGGAAGTAGAAGATTTAACCAAACATAGAATGGATTCCGAATATTTTGAAATTCCCGAAGAGACTGCCGAAGAAATTAATAAGGCTCTCGAAAGTAAAAAAAATATATTTGTCGTAGGAACAAGTACGGCTCGTGCCGTCGAAAGCAGTGTAACCGCTGAAGGTTTCTGTAAACCGAATTTCGGTTGGACTGATAAATTTATCTTCCCGCCTTATGATTTTAAGATTACAAAAAAATTAGTTACAAATTTCCATCAACCGGAATCAACTTTATTAATGCTTTCTGCGGCTTTTGCCGGTTATGATTTTATTATGAAGAGCTATAAAAAAGCACTTAAAGATGGTTATAGATTCCTCAGTTATGGGGATGCAATGTTGATAGTATAATGAGCAAAGTAATTGCAATAATACCTGCCGGTGGTGCCGGCTTAAGAATTGGCGGTGAAATTCCAAAACAATATATGGTCTTTCGCGGACAGGAATTAATTGCTTATACTCTTGATGTTTTTGAAAAAAATAAAAATGTTGACGAAATAATTATCTCGGCTCAACCAAATTATTATGGATTACTTCAAAGAATAAAATCGAAATACAGATACAAAAAAATTAGTAAAATAGTTGAAGGGGGCAAAGAAAGACAACATTCCGTCTACAATGCCCTCACAGCGGCAGAAGCTGATGAAGATGATTTAATATTAGTTCATGATGCGGCTCGCCCTTTACTTCCTCAAAATATTCTCGATAATGCTATTATGACAGCAAAGGAGAAAGGAAATGCCGTTGTTGCTATAAAAGCTAAAGATACTCTTGTAAAGGGTTTAGAAACGATTATAAATTACATTAGCCGGGAAAATATTAGTTATGTTCAGACTCCGCAGATTTTTTCATATAAAACATTACTAACAGCGATGCAGAAAGCAGAGGATGAACTTTTTATCGGAACCGATGAATCTATGATTGTTACACGCATTGGAGAAAAAGTAAACTTGGTCGAAGGATCAAGTTTAAACTTTAAGGTAACAACCGAATCTGATGTTGAGTTACTGCATCATATATTTGATAGTGAGTATAAGTTTTGAGATTGCAAAATCAAATTCATTTATATAACTTTGTTTTTATATCTGGGATATTGAGATGTTAAATCTAATTATCATAGTAATATTAGCTTACCTTGTCGGTTCAATTCCTACAAGCATATTAATTGCACGTAGTGCAAAAGGAATCGATATACGTGAACATGGCAGCGGAAATGCCGGAGGTACCAATGTGTTCCGTGTACTTGGATGGAAATATGGTATTCTTACAATAATTTTGGATGCATTAAAAGGTGCTGTTGCAGTTATTCTTATTGCACGTCTTTATCTCGGTAATTTTCCTTTCCCGAATGCAACTCCGTTTGATGATTTTACTTTAG
>DSBF01000585.1 GCA_011049495.1 Ignavibacteria bacterium | reverse complement strand
TAAAAACCAGCGAAGAGTTAGGTTTTCCTGTATTAATTAGAATTGCATTTGCTTTGGGTGGTTTAGGTTCAGGTGTATGTAGGAATAAAAATGAAGTGGAAAAATTAGCTTCTAAAGCTCTGTCTTATACTTCTCAAATTTTAGTTGAAGAATATCTCGAAGGTTGGAAAGAAATTGAATACGAAGTTGTTCGTGATAAGTATGATAATTGTATTACAGTTTGTAACATGGAAAATTTTGACCCAATGGGAATTCATACCGGTGAAAGCATTGTCGTTGCACCGAGTCAAACATTAACCAACCATGAATATCATAAGTTACGTGAAATTGCTATTAAAGTTATTCGACATTTCGGAATTATTGGTGAATGCAACATTCAATACGCACTTGACAAAAATTCGGATGATTATAGGGTAATTGAAGTGAATGCAAGACTATCTCGTAGTTCGGCACTTGCTTCCAAAGCTACCGGTTATCCATTGGCGTTTGTTGCCGCTAAATTAGCAATCGGTTATGGATTGCATGAATTAAAAAATAATGTTACAAAAACAACACCCGCTTTCTTTGAACCGGCACTCGATTACTGCGTAATTAAAATTCCAAGATGGGATCTGAAAAAATTTAGAAATGTATCAAAACGTATCGGTTCTTCGATGAAGTCAGTCGGTGAAGTAATGGCGATTGGAAGAAAATTTGAAGAGGCACTTCAGAAAGCCGTTCGTATGTTGGATATTGGTGCTAATGGGGTGGTTTGCAACGATAAGAAATTCCAATTTGATGATATTGAATTATTCTTAAGAGAACCTGGTGAAGAACGATTATTCGTTATTGCTCAAGCATTTGAAAACGGTTACTCGGTTGATCGAATTCATGAACTCACTAATATTAATAAATGGTTTCTTCACAAAATTAAAAATATAGTTAATCATAAAAGATTGCTTGAAATTGACCAGCGTGTTACAAAAGAATCACTGCTCCAAGCGAAAAAGTTAGGTTACTCAGATCTTCAAATTGCAAAAGCAATCAATAAAACCGAAGAAGATATACGACAGATTAGAGTTTATGAAAATATTCATCCCTCTGCATTACAAATCGATACACTCGCGGCTGAGTATCCGGCTAAGACAAATTATTTATACCTGACTTACAATGCTTCTCACGATGATCTGAGTAAAGATGATAAAGTTAATCCAATAATAATATTAGGATCGGGTCCATATCGTATCGGCAGTTCGGTTGAATTCGATTGGTGCTGCGTTAATGCCGGTAGATTTTTAAGAAAGTATGATGATAAATCCGTAATGATAAATTGTAATCCGGAAACTGTCAGTACTGACTATGATGAGTTTGATTTTCTCTTTTTTGAAGAACTTACTCTTGAAACTGTTGAAGAAATCTACAGAAAATTGAATGCACGCGGTGTAATTATTTCTATGGGAGGACAAGTTCCGAATAATTTAGCAATACCGTTAAGTAAACGCGGTCTTACTATTTTAGGTACTTCGCCGGGTAAAATTGATCTTGCCGAAAACAGAAGTAAATTTTCTACATTGCTTGATAAATTAGGAATTGAACAACCAGAATGGAGTGTACTTTCTACCGTTGAAGAGGCACTACGTTTTGCTAATTCGATTGGTTATCCGGTACTTGTTCGACCGTCATACGTGTTAAGCGGAGCCGCTATGGGCGTCGCATCAAACGATCAAGAGTTAGTTACTTTTCTTCAAAAAGCCGTCGAGTTATCCAAAGAATTTCCAACGGTGATAAGTAAATTTTTAGAAAATGCGAAGGAACTTGAATTTGATGGTGTAGCAAGTAATGGAAAAATTGTTAAGTATGCAATTTCGGAACATGTTGAAAATGCAGGGGTCCATTCTGGTGATGCGACATTAGTGCTGCCACCGCAACGTACATATTTGGAAACAATAAGACAGATTAAAAAAACATCCGAAAAAATAGCAGAAGCATTATCAATTAATGGTCCTTTTAATATTCAGTTTATTGCAAAACAGAATAACGTGAAAGTGATTGAATGTAATTTGAGAGCATCCCGAAGTTTTCCTTTTGTTTCAAAAACTATCAAAGATAATTTCATTGAAACTGCGGTGAAGATTATTCTTGATAAACCTTATGATATTACCGAGACATCCTTATTTGAATATGATTACGTGGCTGTAAAAGCGCCGGAATTTTCTTTTACAAGACTTGAAGGTGCTGACCCGACTACGGGAGTTGAAATGGCTTCAACCGGAGAAGTTGCTTGTTTCGGTGATGATTTTAATGAAGCATTTTTGAAAGCTTTGATCTCAGTTGGATACAAATTTCCTATTAAGTCTGTTCTTATTTCTTCCGGTACAATTGAATCAAAAGCAGAATTGTTGGAGACATCAAGAATACTTACGAAACTTGGGATTAAATTTTATGCAACACCGGGTACTGCGAAATTTATGATAAACAATAATATTACAGTCGAAAAAGTAAACTGGCCTTCACAGAAGAAGAAACCGAATGTTATTGATTTAATAAAATCAAAAGGCGTTGATCTTGTGATAAACATTCCTAAAAGTTTTCAAGAAGAAGAACTTACAAATGATTACTTGGTAAGAAGAATGGCTGTCGATTATAAAATTCCATTAATTACTAATAGACAGTTAGCAATGAGACTTGCTGAAGCACTCGAAAAATATGATGAAGATTTTTTACAGATAAAAAGTTGGGATGAATATACAGAAGTCAGAAATCTCAATTTAGAACTCGGAAGCATTTAGAAAAAGGTCTAACTTATTTTGTAATTTCTAAGTATTTTGTCCACATGAAGGTATTTAAGTAAATCCGCTAAATGCGTTTATTCGCTAAATTTAGAAATAAATTTTGTTGATAAAATAGCCTTAAACATCTATATTTGTTACTCGTTTGTTTACGAATATTGTTGTTCTATAAAATTTTGTAATAGATATCACTTTTGCCGGGGTGGCGGAATTGGTAGACGCACAGGACTTAAAATCCTGTGGGCGCTTGCGCCCGTGCCGGTTCGACTCCGGCCCTCGGTACTGATACAAGGACAAAGGATAAGGTTCAAAGGAAAAAGTAATTTCCCTTTGAACTTTTGCCTTTACACTTTTTCCTTGTTATCACCGGGTTCTTAGCTCAGTTTGGTTAGAGCGTCTGCTTGACGTGCAGAAGGTCATAGGTTCGAATCCTATAGAACCCACAAATAGATGATTTTAATTTGGTTCTTGATTTGAATGATTGACCAGATTCTACAATTGGCTGATCAATTTATTAAAAGAGCCTAATAATTTAATCGGAGTTTTCTCCGTTTTTTTTTATTTAGACATTATGAATAATAATATAAAGATTACTTTTCCTGATGGTTCAGTTAAAGAATTTGAAAAGGGGATTACTCCTTATCAAATTGCTGAATCTATATCCGGTCGTTTAGCTAAAGAAGCACTTGTTGCCAAAGTTGACGGTGTGGTGCGCGATCTTCATGCACCAATTAATAAGGATTCTCAACTACAAATTCTTACATTTAATGATGAGGATGGGAGAGAAACTTATTGGCATTCTTCATCTCACTTGATGGCTCATGCGGTAAAAGCACTTTACCCGGAAGCTAAATTCGGTGTTGGACCTGCTATCGATAGTGGGTTTTATTATGATATTGATATTGATACACAACTTACTGAAGAAGACCTTCCTAAAATTGAAAAGAAGATGATGGAAATTGCTTCGGAAAATAAACCGTTTCTAAGAGAAGAACTTAGTAAACAACAAGCTATTGATCTGTATTCTCAAGTCGGTGATAATTATAAATTAGAAATAATCGATGACCTCAATGAAGATGAAGAAATAATCAGTATTTATAAAGAAGGTGATTTCACTGATTTATGTACCGGTCCGCATCTTCCTTCTGCCGGTTTGATCAAAAATATCAAATTATTAAGTGTATCAGGTTCATACTGGCGTGGTGATGAAAAACGTCAACGCATGCAGCGTATTTATGGGATTTCTTTCCCTAAAAAGAATATGCTTGATGAACATTTAGCCTTGCTCGAGGAAGCAAAAAAGCGCGATCATCGTAAATTAGGGAAACAACTTGATCTTTTCAGTGTTCATGAAGAGGGAGGCGCAGGCTTAATATTCTGGCATCCTAAAGGCGGTAGAATTAGAAATTCCATTGAAAATTTTTGGCGTGAAGCTCATCTTTCAAATGGTTATGAAATTCTTTATTCACCTCATATTGGTAAATCATCTTTATGGGAAACAAGCGGTCATCTTGGTTTCTACAAAGATAGTATGTATTCTCCAATGCAGATTGATGAACAGGATTATTATGTAAAACCTATGAACTGTCCTTTCCATATAATGATCTATAAATCTGATCTTCGTTCTTATCGTGATTTGCCATTGAGATGGGCTGAATTAGGAACTGTATATAGATATGAAAAAAGCGGTGTGCTCCATGGTCTGCTCCGAGTTCGTGGTTTTACTCAAGATGATGCTCATATTTTCTGTTCTCAAGAGCAGGTAGAAGATGAAATAATAGAAGTAATCAGATTTTGCCTTTTTGTTTGGAATTCATTTGGATTCAAGGAACTGAAATATTATGTCTCAACAAAACCTGATAAAGCCGTTGGAGAAGATAAGTTATGGGACTTAGCTGTCGAATCACTTAAAAAAGCTTTAGAGCATGAATCCCTGCCTTATGAAATTGATGAAGGCGGCGGGGCATTTTACGGACCTAAAATTGATATTAAAATAAAAGACGCACTTAATCGTGAGTGGCAGATGAGTACAATTCAATTTGATTTTAATTTGCCTGAACGATTTGATATGACTTATATCGGCGAAGATGGTAAGGAGCACAGACCATTTATGGTTCATCGTGCCTTGCTCGGTTCTTTGGAAAGATTTTTTGGTGTTCTAATAGAACATTATGGTGGAGCTTTCCCAACCTGGCTTGCTCCGGTTCAAGTCGCTATTGTGCCGGTTTCAGAAAAATTTATGAATTATGCATTGAAAGTACATAATTCGTTGAAGAAGAAAGGACTTTTTGTTGAGTTAGATAAACGTAACGAAAAAATTGGTTATAAGATTCGTGATTGGGAAACTCAAAAAGTCCCTTATATGTTAATTGTTGGAGAAAAAGAAGAAAGTAACGGAACAGTTTCAGTTCGTAAACATGGTCAAGGAGATCAAGGAACTGTTGATTTAGAAAAATTTATCTCGGATATTAGTACCGAAATAAAAAATAAATCCAATAACAAATAGAGAGGTGTTACATCGCCCAAACAAATTACAGAGTAAACCGGGACATAAGAGTACCACAAATTAGGGTCATTGATCCTGAAGGTAATCAGCTTGGAATTTTATCCGTTCAAGAAGCATTAAAAGAAGCTGAAGCAAGAGGTTTAGATTTAGTTGAAATAGCTCCTCAAGCTAAACCGCCGGTTTGCAAAATTATTGACTACGGTAAATTTATTTACGAACAGCAAAAAAAAGAAAAATTAGCTAAGAAAAAAACTCAAACAACTGTTCTGAAAGAAATTAGACTTCACCCAAATACTGATACGCATGATATTAACTTTAAGGTAAAACATGCAGAAAAATTTCTCGCTGATAATAACAAGGTAAAAGTATCGGTTATCTTTAAAGGAAGAGAACTTGCTTACAAAGAACAAGGTGAAGAATTGCTTAAACAATTTATCAGTCAACTTGAAGATGTTGCTAAAATTGAACAAGAAATAAAATTTGAGGGGAGAACGATGTTTACAATCTTAGCTCCTCAAAAAGGTAAATCCAAAAAATAATAGGAAGGTGTTACAATGCCTAAAATGAAAAGTAATCGCGGAGCTTCTAAGACCTTCAAGAAAACAGGTTCCGGTAAGATAAGAAGAAACAAGGCTTTCAAAGCCCACATTCTTACCAAGAAGACAACAAAAAGAAAAAGGAACCTGAGAAAAGCTACTTTGGTAGCTGCTTCCGATTCAAAACGTGTTAAAATAATGATTCAATAAGGAGTTGAAGAACTATGCCTAAAACAAGTAACAACGTTGCGTCTAGAGAACGAAGAAGAAAAGTTCTCAAAGCAGCGAAAGGATATTGGGGCGCGAGAAGCAAAGTCTATACGGTTGCTAAGAATTCCGTAGAAAAAGGCTTAACTCATGCCTACAAAGACCGCAAACTTAAAAAGCGCGTATATAGAAGATTGTGGATCGCTAGAATTAATGCAGCTGCCAGAATGAATGGTACTACATATTCTAAACTTATCCATTCTCTTAACGAAAAAGGTGTGGATATTAATAGAAAAGTGCTCGCTAATCTTGCACTCGAAAATCCACAAGCTTTCTCTGAAATAGTTAAATTTACTATGAATTAATCTATACCCTCATTGGGGAATTATTTATTTTATTTCCCCATGAGGGTATTTCTTTAAATTAACGGATACGGTTTATGCACACACGAATTAAAGAACTTGAGAATCAATTCAATTCAGAGTTAGCGGAAATAACAAATCTTAAATCCCTCGAAGAACTGCGTATAAAATATCTCGGAAGAAAAGGTTCAATTACCGCTCTGTTTGATGAATTTAAAGAATTGCCCAAGGAAGAAAAACCTAAATACGGTCAAGTTCTTAACCAGCTAAAAAATTCTACACAGAATAGTTTTAACGAAAAGAAAAACCTTTTAAGTGAAAAAGAAAAATCAGAAAAAGATTTTATTGATTTATCGCTGCCCGGTGTTAAAACGAGTCTTGGGACAAAACATATTTTAACACAGACACTCGACCAAATGAAATCGATTTTTAAAGTATTGGGATTTTCTGTTTATGAAGGTCCTGAACTTGAATCTGATTATTATAATTTCGAAGCGTTAAACTTTCCGGAAGATCACCCGGCAAGAGATATGCAGGATACGTTTTTCGTAAATAAAGATTTTCTTTTACGCACTCATACTTCTCCGGTTCAAATAAGATTAATGGAGAATAAAAAGCCGCCTCTTAGAGCCATTATGCCAGGCAAGGTTTTTAGGAATGAAGCAATTAGTGCAAAAAGTTATTGTTTGTTTCATCAGTTGGAAGGTTTAGTTGTGGACACTGACGTTACTTTTGCTGAATTAAAAGCAACCGTAATTCATTTTGTAAAAGAATTTTTTGGTGAAGATATTAAGTATAGATTTAGACCGAGCTTTTTCCCATTCACAGAACCAAGTGCGGAAGTTGATATTTGGTGGCAGCCGACCGGTAAAGAAGGAAGATGGCTTGAAATTATGGGCTGCGGTATGGTTGATCCTAATGTTTTGGAAAATTGCGGTATCGATTCCGAAAAATATACCGGTTATGCTTTCGGTATGGGCGTTGAAAGAACTGCTATGAGAAAATACGGTATTGATGATATTCGTACTTATTTTGATAACGACAAAAGGTTTCTTGTTCAATTCTAATTTTGGAGTAAGTTGTGAAGATTTCTCTTAAATGGTTATCCGATTATATTGAGTTAGATGATTTATCAACTGAAGAAATTGCAGAGATAATTACTAAAGCCGGGCTCGAAGTCGACGAAATCATTGATAACAAAAAAGTATTTCAAAACTTTGTTGTTGGTTTTGTTAAAGAAAAGAAAAAGCATCCAAATGCAGATAAACTTTCAGTATGTGTTGTAAACGATGGTAAAGATGATTTCAATGTTGTCTGCGGTGCGCCTAATGTTGAAACCGGACAAAAAATTGCATTTGCAAAAGTCGGAGCTGTAATTCCAAATGGTCAATTCGAAATTAAGAAAGCAAAAATTAGAGGTGAAGTTTCAACGGGAATGATCTGTTCGGAAAGCGAACTTGGAATAAGCGATAATCATGAAGGCATTATAGTTCTTGATTCATCGTTAAAAGAAGGTACTGATTTAGCTAAAGCGCTCGGACTTGATGACGTAACATTTGAAATTGATTTAACTCCAAACCGTGCCGATGCGTTAAGTCATATCGGTATTGCGCGAGATTTAGCAGCTTCACTTAATAGACCATTTAAACTTCCGGAAATAAATCTGAATGAGAGCGATGACAATTCTTCAAAATATGCAAAAGTTTCGATCGAAGATGAAGAAGGATGTCCCCGGTATATTGGAAAAGTTGTAAGAGATGTCACCGTTAAAGAATCTCCCGAATGGTTAAAAAAGAAATTGACAAGTATCGGATTGCGCCCAATTAATAATATTGTTGACGTTACCAATTATGTTCTTCATGAAATCGGTCAACCCCTTCATGCATTTGATTTGGATTTACTCGAAGGAAATGAAATTGTAGTTCGACAAGCAGGTGATAAAAAGAAATTTGTTACACTTGATTCAAAAGAAAGAGAACTTGTTCCAACCGATTTAATGATTTGTGACGGGAATAAACCAGTTGCATTTGCCGGAATAATGGGCGGTGAAAATTCTGAAGTAACGGAAAATACGAAAGATATTCTTATCGAATCAGCATATTTTAATCCTTCAAGAATTAGAAAAACTTCAAAAAGAATTGGGCTTTCTACAGATGCATCATATCGATTTGAAAGGGGAACAGATATTGAAATTACGCTTTGGGCTGCAAGAAGAGCCGCTCAATTAATTGGTGAAATTTCCGATGGAAAAGTTTGTAAAGGTGAGTTGGATGTTTATCCGAAAAAATATCAACCTAAAATTGTCGATCTACGGTTTGATAGATTAAATAAAATTATGGGCTTTGCAATAGATAAGAATAGGGTGACCGACATAATTAAGAATCTCGGTATTAAGGTTACTTCGGTAAGTGATGAAAAGTTAACTGCAGAAATACCGGCATTTCGTCCGGATATTGAACGCGAAATCGATTTGATTGAAGAAGTTGCGCGCATTAATGGTTATGATAACGTACCCGAAATTAACAGCATAAAAGTTGTCCTCGAAAAAAATGTTGACCAATCTAAATTCGTCGATGATTTAAGGGATAGAATAGTCGGACTCGGTTTTAACGAAATAATTACAAACAGTTTATTAAATAATGAGCGAAGTATTCCTTTTGGGAAACCGATTAATTTGATGAACCCGCAAAGTAAGGAAATGTCACATTTACGCACGTCTTTAATACCGGGGGCATTACAGACAATTTCGAATAACTTGAAAGTACGCGAACAGAATTTATCGCTCTTTGAAATCGGGCATATATTTGAGAATATTGGCAAAGATGATATTAAATCATTTGATGACATTTCTGAAAACGAAATACTTCTTATGATTATGACCGGTAAGTTTAACGAAGATGAGTGGTATTCAAAATCAACCGATATCTCTATTTTTAATTTGAAAGGCGCAGTTGAAGAATTGCTTCATAAGCTTGATGTCTTACCCTCGGTTAAAACAGAATACGGTAAAGAAGTTAAAGGATTAAAAAATATAC